>JABDBT010000039.1 GCA_013288465.1 Bacteroidota bacterium
TTGTTAATCCACCATATAACCTGTTATTTTTGCCACTACCACAATTTACTAAGCTGATAACCAATGGATATTAAAGCATTGAAACAAACCGCCGCGGCATTAATGGCCGGGCACAAAGGCCTGCTGGCCATGGACGAAAGTTTGCCAACCTGCAATAAACGGTTCGCCGAGGTGGGCATACCCCAAACGGTTGAATATCGCCGCGCCTACCGCGACATGATAGTTAACACCCCAAATTTTGGCGACTGCATAAGCGGCGCCATACTGTTCGACGAAACCATTTACCAGGCCACCACTACCGGTGTTTTATTTGTTGATATATTAAAACAGGCGGGCATTATCCCCGGTATAAAGGTTGACGAAGGCGCTATTGATCTGGCAGGTTTCCCCGGCGAAAAAATAACCGAAGGGTTGGACGGCCTGCGCACCCGCCTGGCTAAATACTACAGCCTGGGCGCGCGTTTCTGCAAGTGGCGCGCCGTTATCACCATTGGCGACGATATACCCACCAACGGCTGCATTGATGCCAATACGCATTTGCTGGCCCGCTATGCCGCCCTATGCCAGGAAGCCGGCATGGTGCCCATTGTTGAACCTGAAGTGCTGATGGACGGCAACCATACGATAGAAAAATGCTACGAAGTAACCGCCAACGCCTTGCGGTCGCTGTTTGCGCAGTTGCATATCCAAAGGGTAAACCTGCAGGGCATCATCCTGAAACCAAATATGATCATAGCGGGTAAGGCCTGTCCCAAACAAAACAGTATTGATGAGGTTGCCGAGGCCACGGTAAACTGCCTGTTAGAAAATGTACCGGCTATAGTGCCCGGCATTGCCTTCCTATCCGGCGGACAATCGGCTGCTGATGCATCAGCGCATTTAAACGCCATGCACGTAAAGTTTAAAGGCATACTACCCTGGGCGCTCACCTTTTCGTTCGCCCGGGCCATACAACAACCCGCCCTCGAAATTTGGCGCGGCAAGGACGAAAATGTAAAAGAAGCGCAAAAAATGCTGTATCACCGCGCATCATTAGATAACGCCGCAAGGAGGGGCGAGTACACGGCGGAAATGGAAAAGTAAAAAGCGCGGCTGCGCGAATCCCTCCCGAGAGTTATCGGGATGAGGAGCGGAGAGGTGTGTTTCTCGAAACATATCGGCGAAACACACCCCTGCCACTACTCAGCCAAACGCGCCCCCTCTCAAGAGGGGAACTTATAAAAAGCGTTTTTTCCCAACCCTCTTTACCGCTTGCGGTAGAGAGGGTCGCCCAGCGAAGCGTCGGCGGGGTGAGTCATCGCCGGCACGCTGAATAAACGAAACTACTTCCGAATACGGGAGTTTTAATAAAAGAAAAAACAAAAAGTCTCCTCAACCGGGGGAGATTTAGAGGGGGCTATAGACAAAAGCCCCTTCGAAGGAAAAAACAAAAAAAGCCCCTCTCCCAAACAAACCTTTTCCGCTTCCCTTCTCCTTTGGAGAAGGTGGCCGAAGGTCGGATGAGGCAAAGAGGGGTTGGGGTGAGGCCATGACACAAACAAAACTATATCCGCTAAAATTTGAACCTATATACCAGTACCGGATATGGGGAGGCCGCCGCCTGGCTAACTTGCTGAGCAAGCCGCTGCCGCCCAATGATCCCATTGGCGAAGCCTGGATATTAAGCGACCGCGACGATCACCCCAGTTTGGTGATGGATGGCCCGCTAAAAGGGAAGTCGATCAAAGAGTTATTAGCCGAATCTAAAGAAGAACTGCTGGGCAAATACGCGGCGGATTATGAGCGCTTCCCGTTATTGCTCAAATTTTTAGACGCGCAGAAAGTATTATCGGTACAGGTACACCCGTCGGATGATAAAAAGAAATACATCCCCAAAGGCGAAAGCGGTAAAACCGAAGCCTGGGTAGTTTTAGAAACCGGCGCAGAGGGCCGCATTTATGCCGGGCTAAAACCGGGCACCACCAAACAAAGTATCAAAAAAGACTTAGCCGCCCATAAAGTAGCTAATGACCTGGCAAGCTTTGTGCCCAAAGTGGGCGATGCCGTTTTTATAAAAGCCGGCACCGTACATACCCTTGCCGATCTGGTAGTTTTTGAGGTACAGGAAAATAGCGACGTTACCTACCGCCTGTATGATTGGGACCGCATTGACGAAAAAACAGGCAAACCCCGCCCTTTGCAGGTGGAGCAGGCCCTGGCCTGTATTGATTTTTCGCTCACCAATATTGGCCCCGTTGTGCCGTTTAAACAAGACGACGGTACAGTTTTAAGGGAGAAAATATTTGATTCGGATAAGTTCAGGGTAACCCGGCTTACCTGCGGATCGGTATTTACGGTAGGCGAGGAGGGCGCGCCGGTTGTGCTGATAGGCATACATGGCGAAGGCCGCATACAAACCAAAACCGAGGCTTATACACTGGCCAAAGGCGAGGTAATGTTATTACCCGCGTCAGTTGGCCCATGCCAGTTTATATGTAAAAATGAAATGGTTGTACTGGAGGTTGGGTTGCCGGAAGTGGGATTGGTAAATAAAGATAATGGTTTAGCGAGGTAAATCGGCGATGACTCGCCCGGTCTTTGCTTCGCTCGACCGCCCTCTCTTCTGCAAGCAGAAAAGAGGGGATTTGGATTTTCCCAACCCTCTTTACCGTTTACGGTAGAGGGGGTCGCCCAGCGTAGCGTCGGCAGGGTGAGTCGTCGCCGACATGCGATAATCAGGTTCGATTGAACTTAATAATATTGCCGATAGTGATGGTTTTAATAACAGATAGATAAAATACTTAAATAGATAAACAAAAAAAGCCCCTCTCCCAAACAAACCTTTTCCGCTTCCCTTCTCCTTTGGAGAAGGTGGCCGAAGGTCGGATGAGACAAAGAGGGGTTGGGGCTAAGCTTATGAAAAAACTAATTGTATTTGATCTCGACGGCACACTTGCCGAAAGTAAAGCGGCTATTGATAAACAAATGGTAACCGTTTTAGACGCGTTGTTAAACGTGGCCAAAGTAGCCATTATATCCGGCGGCGACTGGCCCCAGTTTGAAAAACAGGTGTTAGCCAAATTGGGGCATATTAAACAGCTCAAAAACCTATACATACTGCCAACCTGCGGCACAAAGTTTTACCGGTATAAAAAATCGGGGTGGGTAAAGCTGTATTCGGAAGATTTTACGCCCGATGAAAAAACAAAGATCATTGATTCGTTAAACGAAGCGGTAGAAGAGTCGCATATCAAACCCGCAAAAACCTGGGGCGAACAAATTGAGGACAGGGGCAGCCAGATCACCTTCTCGGCATTGGGCCAAAAAGCGCCGCTGGATGCCAAAAAAACTTTCGACCCTAAATTCATCAAACGCAAAAAAATACAAAAAGCGCTTAGCTTCACAATACCTAACTTCGCCGTTAATTTAGGCGGAACAACATCGGTTGATGTTACCAAACCCGGTATTGATAAAGCTTACGGCATAAAAAAGTTAAAAGAAATATTAGGGATCAAAAAAAGCGAAATGCTGTTTATCGGCGATGCTATTTTCCCCGGCGGAAACGATTACCCCGCCAAAGAAGCAGGCGTAGCTTCCGTATGCATCAAAGACCCCGACGAAACAAAACGCGTTATAGAAGGTATTATAGCTTGTTTGGATAAACAAGGGAAATATACAAAGGGGCTGGGTGTCTGAACCATGATTCATAGGATTGAAAGATTGTCATGATGCATATCAATTAGAAATCCTTTAATCCTAAAATCAGCCGAATCATGGTTCAGACAAAAATCATGGTTCAGACAACCCGTCAGCAGAACAGCTTCGGCCAAAATCTGGCAAAACAATGCAGGGCAGTGCGGCAGCAGGGCATAGGAAATATTTGCAGAAGGGTCGGCCACGAGCAAGTGCGCAGGCCACAAGCGTACAAGGCGGGGCAACTGTTTCCAGCCCAGGTTTTGTCGGATTTGCAGCGCAAAGGCCCGTGCGGCAAAGAAGCCTTTCTACTGACTTGATCTTTTGGTTACTTTTGTATCAAGACAAAAGTAACAGCCTCCGCGGCAATTGAGCGGACGAATGCTCTCATTTACAACGAAATATCTTTCGAAAGACTATCTGATACAGAAGTTGCCACGCCACTTAATAGTGCCCCACCCACATTAAAGACAAAAAGCCCCAACCAAAAACATTTTACTTTAAAATTGTTTGATAAATACGTACCAAATAACTACCATGATATCCGTAAAAAAAGAAGGCGTATTACTCAGGCAAACCAACCTGGAATTTGAGAACGAAGGAGTTTTAAACCCGGCTATTATAGTTGATGGGGAAGATATTCATATGTTTTACCGGGCCGTGCGTATCGGCAATTACTCAACCATAGGCCACTGCAAATTAAGCGGCCCCTTAACCGTTGCCGAACGTGATACCAGGCCCATATTATTTTCGCAAATGGACTATGAAACCCATGGGCTCGAAGACCCGCGGATAGTTAAGATAGACGGGTTATATTATTTGAGCTATATCGCCTATGATAGTAAAGATGCGCTCGGCGCGCTGGCAACCTCTACAGATCTTGTGAATTGGGAAAGACAAGGCATTATTGTACCGCAAATTCCATACACCGAATTTCTGCGGCTGATCAAAACCAACCCCGAAATCGACAACCGGTACGCCGATAACTTTGACCCCAACAATACCGTAGTGATGGATAAGGACCTGGTTTTCTTTCCGCGCCGCGTAAACGGGAAACTCACTTTTTTGCACCGCATTAAACCCGGCATACAACTTACCGCTGTTGACAGCCTTGACGAGTTAACCATGGATTTCTGGAAAAACTACGTACAGCACCTCAACGAAAATATTGTAATTACCCCTAAATATCCCTATGAGGTTAGGTATGTAGGCGGCGGCTGTCCGCCAATTGAAACGGAACACGGCTGGGTTATGATCTATCACGGCGCGAAGGATGCCCCTGTAAAGGGTTTTGAATATTCGGCCTGCGTGGCCCTGCTTGATCTGGATAACCCGCTTAAAGAAATTGCCAGGCTGCCCTACCCGCTGTTTAAACCCGACCAGGATTATGAGCTCGCCGGCGATGTGGATGATGTGGTATTCCCCACCGGCACCGCTTTGTTTGGCGATACCCTGTACATCTACTACGGCGCCGCCGATGATATTATCGCGGTTGCATCAGTAAGTTTATCGGGGTTAGTGAAGGAGTTATTGGCGAATCTGAAAAGTTAATGATTCCATAAGATTAGCATTAGATAAAACCGTCAGTAGAAAAGCTTCGGGCGAAATCAGGCAAAACAATGTGGGCCAGTGCGGCTGCAGGGCATAAGAAATATTTGCAGAAGGGTCGGCCACGAGCAAGCGCAGGCCATAAGCGCACAAGGCGGGGCAATTGTTTCCAGCCCAGGTTTTGTCGGATTTGCAGCGCAATGGCCATGAGCGAAAAGAAGCCTTTCTACTGACTTGATTTTTTGGTTACTTTTGTATCAAGACAAATAGTAACAGCCTCCGCGGCAATTGAGCGGGCTGATGGTCTTATTTACAACAAAATACCCTTCGAAGGACTAACCAATGCGGATATTGCCGCCCGCCTATCGTTTGCGTAAAAAAATACGTTAAAACACGCTTCATTGTTTGCTAAACCGTTAGATATAAGCTATAATTGTTGCCCCAAAGGATAGTGAAAAAATGAAGAATTTTCTGGATCAGGATTTTATATTACAAACAGATACCGCTAAGCAGTTATACCATAATTATGCCAGCGAGATGCCCATTATTGATTACCATTGCCACTTACCGCCCGACCAGATCGCCAATGATATTAATTTTGATAACCTAACCCAGATATGGCTTTACGGCGACCATTATAAATGGCGTGCCATGCGTGCCAACGGCGTAAATGAAAGCTATATCACCGGCAATAAAACTGATTGGGAGAAGTTTGAAAAATGGGCCGCTACCGTACCTTATACCCTGCGTAACCCGCTATATCATTGGACACACCTGGAACTGCAGCGCTATTTTGGCGTAAAGGAATTATTATCTGCTGATACCGCTAAAAAAATATTTGACGAGTGCAGCGAAAAATTAAGATCGCCCGAGTTTAGCGTGCGTAACCTGGTTAAAAACAAAAAAGTTGAACTGGTAGGCACTACGGATGATCCGCTGGATAATTTAGCTTATCACCAAAAAATAAGTAAAGATGGTTACCCGGTAAAAGTGTTACCCGCCTTCAGACCGGATAAAGCTATGAACAGTGATGATGTAGCTGGGTTGAATGCTTATATCGATCAACTGGAAAAAGTTGCCAATGCCACCATTACCGACCTGAATAGTTACCTCGACGCGTTAAAATCGCGCCATGATTACTTCCATGCCAACGGTTGTAAAATATCAGACCACGGCTTAGAGCAAATTTATGCCGATGATTATACCGAACAGGAAATAAAAGCTATATTCCTGAAAATAAGAGGTAAGCAGAATATTACCGCCGAAGAAAACTTAAAGTTCAAGTCGGCTATGCTTTACCAGTTTGCTATCTGGGATCATGAACGGGGTTGGGTGCAGCAATACCATTTAGGCGCGTTACGCAATAATAATGAACGTACACTGAGAGAGCTGGGCCCTGACACAGGGGTTGACTCGATAGGTGATTTCCCGCAGGGAAAAATGCTATCTAAATTCTTAAACCGTTTAGACTCTACCAACCAGTTAGCCAAAACTATACTCTATAACTTAAACCCGGCCGATAACGATCTGATGGCCTCCATGACCGGCAATTTTAACGATGGCTCGGTAGCCGGGAAAATTCAATTTGGTTCGGCCTGGTGGTTTTTAGATCAGAAGGACGGTATGACGCAGCAACTTAACTCTTTATCTAACATTGGTTTAGTAAGCCGTATGGTAGGGATGCTTACAGATTCGCGCAGCTTTATGTCGTTCCCGAGGCATGAGTATTTCCGCAGGATATTGTGTAACCTGTTTGGGAATGATATCGAAAACGGCGAAATGCCAAATGATATAGCCTGGACAGGTAAGATCATCAAAGATATTTGCTACTTTAATGCAAAAGAATATTTTGGATTGTGATAAGTAAAATATTATGTTTCGGCGAGCTTTTGTTGCGCATTTCACCTGCGCCGCAGGAGGATGAGGGTGTAGAAAAACACCCTTTTTACTTATATATGGGTGGCGCCGAAGCTAATGCCGCAACCGCGCTTGCTGGTTGGAATGTACCCGTAAAATATTGCACCGTACTGCCCGATAATTTTATGTCGCGCCATGTGATCGATTATTTGGAGTATAAGGGGATATTCACCTCATCCGTATTACTCGCCGGCAGCCGTGTGGGTATTTATTATTTAGAGCGCGGTGCCGATTTAAAAGGCAGTGTAGTTTATGACCGTGCCGGTTCCTCATTTTCTGAGCTAAAGCGCGGGATGATTGATTGGGATAAAGTTTTCCGTGATGTAAGCTGGTTTAATTTAACGGCTATCAGTCCGGCGTTGAACGAGAACGTGGCCGATGTTTGCCTGGAGGCATTAGAGGCGGCATCCCGCAAAAATATAACCATATCCATTGACCTGAATTACCGGTCGCGCCTTTGGAAGTACGGAAAAGACCCGGTTGAAATTATGCCCGCCCTGGTAGCGCATTGCGACCTGGTGATGGGGAATATATGGAGCGCCAATACCTTATTGGGTACAGCCATTGACGAGAATATTCACGCTAAAGGCAGCAAAAAGGCCTACCTGGATCATGCAGAAGTTACTTCTGTCGAAATTATGCGGCGTTTCCCTAAAGTGAAAACTGTAGCCAACACGTTCAGGTTTGACAGCGAGGCCGATCATACCAATTACTACACCACTTTATATACTAACGGACAATCATATCACTCGCCCGAATTTAACTGCGGCGCTGTTGTTGACCGCTCGGGCAGCGGCGATTGCTTTATGGCAGGCCTTATCTACGGTTTCTACAACAACCACCAACCGCAGGAAATAGTTAACTATGCCACTGCCGCCGCCTTTGGCAAATTGCAGGAGCAGGGCGACGCCACCGGACAGGATATATTGATGGTTAAGAAAGTTAATGATGGGGAGTAATTATCTGAACCATGATTTGTAGGATTTATAGATTTTCATGATTGACTTTCATTAATTTATCAAGCTAATCCTTAAATCCTACGAATCAAGGTTCAGACAAGCCTTATATCCTCACCTTCACCACCAATTTCTTGATCAGCCCATTGCCAATCATCGGCGCATGAACATCATCAGGGTAGAAAATAACAAACTGGCCGCCTTTTAAACTAAAATGCATGTCAGGTGCATCAGCATAAAACAGTACGTCTTTCTCGTCGCTGTATTCGCCTTTGGGTTGGGTGCAGTCGGTACGGGGTTTCCAGCCCATGCTTTCATTGCCACGTATGCATACCTGTATATCAATGTTTTTGTTGTGGCATTCAAATTTTTCTGCGGCAACATCGGCAGTTTTGCCTTCATTGTCAGATACGATAACTTTCAGCCCATCGGCAATATCGTATTTGCCAATTTCCATCGCTTCCAAATCCTGCGCATACAGGTATTCAAAAGCGGCCTTAAAGTTTTTATGTAACCCGAAATACTTTTCGGCGTTTGCGAGAGAATCTATGATCATTGTTGTTTTGGTTTATAGCCCATGGTCAATAGTCCATGGCTGAATGATCGACGGCCCATAACTATCGACTATGGGCCATCGACTATCGACAAAAAATCTACCGTTGCACCCTGCCAGAGCCATCACCCTTAACCAGTTCCTGTACTTCGCTTAAAGTAGCATGGTTCAGGTCGCCCGGGATAGTGTGTTTAATGGCGGATGCAGCAACGCCAAACTCGGCGGCATCGCTCATTTTCATGCCGGTAACCAAACCAAATATAAAGCCGCTGGCAAATGAATCGCCGCTGCCAACACGGTCAACTATACGTACTTCGTATTGTTTGGTATGGTGAAATTCGGTGCCATTATATACCAACGCGCTCCAGCCGTTATCAGATGCGCTATGGCTTTCTCTTAAAGTAGAGGCAATGTATTTAAAGCCAAATTTAGCCTGCATTTGTTGGAAAACGTCTTTATAACCGTCAAGGTTCAGTTCGCCTTTGGTAACGTCGGTACCGGCGCTTTTAAAGCCTAAAGTAGTATCGGCATCTTCTTCGTTGCCAATACAAACGTCAACATATTTACAAAGCTCGGTCATTACCTCGCGGGCTTTTTCCTTGCTCCAAAGTTTTTTGCGGTAGTTAAGGTCAATACTGGTGGTAATGCCTTTAGCTTTGGCGGCCTTTAAAGCAGCTAAAGTAAGCGCGGCAGCTTTATCACTTAGCGCCGGGGTGATGCCGGTAGTATGGAACCAATCAGCCCCTTCAAATATTTTGTCAAAATCAAATTCACTGGCTTCCACTTCTGATATCGAAGCATCGGCACGGTCATAAACCACCTGCGATGCACGCATAGAAGCGCCTGTTTCTAAAAAGTAAATGCCTAAACGTTTACCGCCGCGGGCAACAAATTGCGTATCAACACCATAACGGCGCAGGTGGTTAATAGCTGCCTGTCCAATTGGATTTGCAGGTACTTTTGATACAAATGTTCCGTTTAATCCGTAGTTGCAAAGCGCGGCTGCAACGTTAGCCTCGCCGCCACCATAGGTAACATCAAAGGTATCGCTTTGTACAAATCTCTTGAAATCAGGAGTTGATAACCTCAACATTATTTCTCCCAGTGTAACTACTTTTTTAGACATCGTGATTGCTATGTTTTAATTTGAAAAATAAATTTATAGTTCTTTTATGGTTTACTTGTAAACTGTCAAAATTACATGAAACCAAACTAAATAGCTAAGTTTTTATATAAAAGTTACGGAAACGATTTCGTAGATAGTTTATCATTATTGAAGCCCGCTATGGAGTGGTATATTATTTTCTTTATACATTTAACCCCAAAATACATTAAAATTATTACCATGGATAAGAAGGCAGCCATTTTAAAACTAATACCCGAGCAAGGGATACTACCCTTATATTTTAACAAAGACACAGAAGTTAGCGTAAACATATTACACGCTTTATATGAAGCAGGTATCCGTACCGTTGAGTACACTAACCGTGGCGAAGCTGCTTTAAAGAATTTCGCCAAGCTGCGCGAGGTTTGTGATAAAGAGTTAGGCGGCATGTATTTGGGTATTGGCACCATTAAAGACGCGGCCAGCGCACAGGCATTTATTGACGCGGGTGCCGATTATATTATTAGCCCCGGATTGGTTGAAGAGGTAATACCGGTTGCCAACAAACACAGTATGTTATGGGTGCCCGGCTGTATGACGCCTACCGAAATTATAAAAGCCGAAAACTTAGGCGCTAAATTTATCAAACTATTCCCCGGTAACTTACTGGGCCCATCATTCCTGGCAGGTATTAAAGAGTTATTTCCTAATACTTTATTTATGCCAACCGGTGGTGTTGAGCTATCTAAAGAAAACATTGGCGGCTGGTTTAAAGCCGGTGTTTGTGCCGTTGGTATGGGCAGCAAGCTGATAAGCAAAGACGTAATGGAAGGCAAAAAATACGCCGAACTAACCGAAGCTACCAAACAAGCACTGGAAATAGTAAAAGCCAGCAGGTAAGGCAATTGTTGATTCAAGTAAATAAAGAAGCCCGATCATTTTCATCGGGCTTCTTTGTTTTTTAAGTTGCTTTACACTAAGGAGTTTATTGCGATATAAGCAGGTTTCAAATTTGCATCCAAATAAATTCGAAATTGAACATTCGAAATCCGAAATCAACCCCTACTTAACCACCCTTATCTTAATTACCACCTTTTTAGCCTTGCCATCATAGCCATCCACCTTTAAATGCGGGCGGTGAGCTTCGGCAGGGAAGTATAAGAAAAAGTTTTGAGGTGTGGCTACATGGTAGTCGCCGCCGTCATATTTGTAGAAGCCAATATCCTTGGTTTCATCGTAAGGGGTAACAACCTCTTTTATATTGGTAAAAGGCGTGCCGCCAATTTTCTCTTTACCTTCAATTACATAATGCAGATCGATATAATTATGATGATCTTCCCAGTTTGATTGCGACATATCTTTCAGCGGATCATCAGATACGGCTGCATATACATTATCGCCATCAATTGGGTATTTGCCCGGTTTCAAACCGGCAAGGTCTTTTCTCTGCAAAAATTTAAATGCTTTATCCCAGCCTGCCTTATTGGCAAAATACTGTTTGGCAAATTCGCGGCTGTTTACTGACGGGTCAATATTTTGTTTTAGATCGGGCGCCCACTCTTTGCTTTTAACCCATTTATCGGCTGTTTTTTTGCTCCAGTTTGCGGGGTCGGTTATTTGCGACAAAGCTGCGGTGCTTATAAATAAAAAAGCCGTTAATATGGCCATACTGCTATACGTTGACAGGTTTTTCATAAATTGTTAGTGGGTTTATAATTTATCCCTAAATAACGGTATTTTATTCAATTTTAATATAGTGTAAACAGACTTTATCAAAACCGGGGAAAAAAGTTCCGCAATCGATTGCGAGAAACTTTTTTTATTTATACTTTTAAAAAATAAACCCAATAAACTTTCCTTAAGCCAATTAAATTAATAATCATTAACACATGAAAAAGCTGTTTACCAACAAATTAAGCCTTTTATTGCTTGTAGTGCTGCTGCTGCCAACATTAGCGCTGGTGAAAAAGAAAAAAATTCAATACAAATTCCAGGATACTTCACTACCTGTTGAAGACCGGGTGAACGACCTGGTCTCAAAAATGACATTGGACGAAAAGGTAGGCCAAATGCTTAACCATGCCCCGGCCATTGACCGTTTGGGCATACCTGCTTATGATTGGTGGAACGAGGCTTTACATGGCGTTGCCCGTGCCGACAGGTATGGTTATAAAACAACATCCTATCCGCAGGCTATAGCTATGGCCGCTACATTCGACAAAGCTTCCATACACCAAATGGGTGATTATACCGCCGAAGAAGGCCGTGCCATTGATAATGAAAGCTTGAAAAACAATAAACATGATATCTATACCGGGTTAACTTACTGGTCGCCCAATATCAATATATTCAGGGACCCACGCTGGGGCCGTGGGCAGGAAACTTATGGAGAAGACCCGTTTCTAACCGGCTCAATGGGAAAAGCATTTGTTACCGGCTTACAGGGCGACGACCCTAAATACTTAAAAGCCGCCGCATGTGCCAAGCATTACGCGATACACAGCGGCCCCGAATCGTCAAGGCATAAGTTTAATATTGATGTAAGCGATTATGACCTTTGGGATACTTATTTACCGGCTTTCCATAACCTGGTAGTAAATGCTAAAGTTGCCGGCGTAATGTGCGCTTATAACGCATTTAGGGGGCAGCCTTGCTGCGGCAGCGATATATTGTTAACCAACATACTGCGCAACCAATGGAACTTCACCGGCTACCTTACTTCTGATTGCGGCGCTATAGATGATTTTTACAGGAAGGGCGCTCATCAAACCTCGCCAGATGCAGAAAGCGCGGCTGCTGATGCTGTGCTGCATACTACTGACGTTGAATGTGGAAACGCAACCTATAAATCATTGGTTAAAGCGGTAGCAGACGGAAAGTTGACGGAAGAACAAATAAATACATCTGTAAAAAGGTTGTTCACTATCCGCTTCCGTTTAGGCTTATTTGACCCTATTGATCAGGTTAAATACCGCCAGGTGCCCATTACCGAATTAGAAAGCCCCGCACACCATGCCCAGGCTTTAAAAATGGCCCGCCAGTCTATTGTATTACTTAAAAACCAGGGTAACCTATTGCCTTTAAGCAAACATTTAAAAAAGATAGCCATTATAGGCCCCAATGCCGATAATGGGCTTAGTATATTAGGTAATTATAATGGTACGCCAACGCATAAGGTTACGGCGTTACAAGGCATTAAAGCAAAGCTGGGCCCAGCTACTGAAGTTGTTTATGCAGTAGGAACTGACTTTGTGGTTAATGGCGGCGTTAAGGCCGATCATACAAGTTTGATAGATAGTATTAAAGATGCCGATGTAATTGTATATGTTGGCGGCATCTCACCCCGTTTGGAAGGTGAAGAAATGCGTGTAAACAAAGATGGTTTCAGCGGTGGCGACCGTACTTCCATTTTATTGCCAAAGGCTCAAACAGATCTGTTAAAAGATTTAAAAGCAACCGGCAAACCGGTGGTTTTTGTAATGATGACTGGCTCGGCAATTGCTACGCCATGGGAATCAGAAAACATCCCGGCAATTGTGAACGCGTGGTATGGTGGCCAGGATGCAGGTACGGCGCTTGCCGATGTGCTTTTTGGCGATTATAACCCCGGCGGACGTTTACCGGTAACTTTTTACAAAAGCGACAGTGATTTGGGCTCGTTTGAAGATTATTCCATGAACAACCGCACCTACCGCTACTTTAACGGTACGCCTTTATATGGTTTTGGTTATGGTTTAAGCTATACCAAATTTACCTATGGCGATTTGATGGTTCCGGCTACTATCCCGGCAGGTAAAAAAGTGATGGTGAGTGTAAAAGTTACCAATGCGGGCAAAATGGATGGCGAAGAAGTTACACAGCTTTATTTATCACATTTAGGGCTTAAAATTAAAGCGCCTATAAGGGCTTTAAAAGGGTTTGAACGCACATTTATAAAGGCGGGCCAAAGCAAGATCATCAAATTTGAACTTAAAGCCGAAGATCTGTCATTAATTGATGCCGATGGCCATGGCGAAGCGGTTAAAGGCAAGCTATTAATAAGCGCAGGCGGAAGCCAGCCCGATGCCCAAACCCGTATCAGCAAAAAAACAGTGTCAAAAACGATAGCTATCATTTAATGCAATAAGCTCATTGCGAGGCAGGGAGCGGGGCGGATGGCGGGAAATGCCATTAACCTGAAAAAATATATCGCCGTTAAAACCCTCTTTTCGCGGTAGCGAAGAGAGGGTCGCCCAGCGTAGCGTTGGCGGGGTGAGTAATCGCCGACAAGCGATTAACGAAGGTTTCGCGTTAATGTAATAACATTGACCACCACGACCAGTCGCTAAAAATTAAAAATATGGCACATAATTTAACCGGGAAAATGGCATTCGGCTTTTGCAGAACGGCACTTTTGTTAATCATACCTTTTCTATGCCTGCAATCCACCGCGCAGGATCTAAAACTAAACGACGGCAAAGGCGCGTACAAAACCAAAAAATACCGCAACCTTTTTAAAGAGGACGGCCATAGCGATAAAGAAATACATAATAAGATAGATGCTGCCTTTCACCAGCTTTTTTATGGCGATACAGCCCATGCCACTGCTTTTGACGCGGGTAAAAATGAAAATGGGCCGCTAATGTACGTGTCTGATGTTCCGCATTATGATATTCGTACAGAAGGCATGTCATACGGTATGATGATAGCTGTGCAGCTGAATAAGAAGGCGGAGTTTGACGCGATTTGGAACTATTGCATGACCTATATGTACATCAGCTCCAAAGACCATCCTGCCGAAGGCTATTTTTCATGGCACTTAAACCGTAAAGGCGAGGCAATGGAAGAAACGCCCGCGCCCGATGGCGAACAGTATTATGCCATGGCGCTGTATTTCGCGTCGGGCAGGTGGGGCAATGGCAAAGGGATATATGATTACCATGCCTGGGCCGATAAAATATTGACCGCTATACGGCACCGGGAAGTAAAATCGGGCAATACCAAATTCGGGCCGCGTACATTAGGCTCGATGATAAACGAAGAGCATAAAATTATAAAGTTTGTACCTGATGTAAACAGGGGTAACTTTACAGATGTTTCCTATCATTTACCTGCGTTTTATGAGTTATTTGCGCGTTTGGGGCCAAAGGAAGACAGGGCCTTTTGGGCAGCCGCGGCAGATACCAGCCGTAATTTTTTTCAGAAAGCGACTAACCCTGTAACCGGCCTCGCGCCCGATCAATCTAATTTTGATGGTACACCGACCTCAAGAGGCACCCGGACAAGTTTTTTTTCTTTTGATTCATGGCGGTCGCAAAGCAACTGGGCGGTTGACTGGGCCTGGTGGCATAAAGACCCGCGTGAGCAGGAGCTAACAGACCGCATACTGACCTTTTTCGCCTCAAAGGGTATGGATATCTACGGCGACCAATACCGGCTTAACGGCGACCCTATAAACACCCGTGCGGGTATGCACCACTCAAGCGGATTGGTAGCTACAAACGGCGCGGCGGCCATGGCCGCTGCAAACCCACAGCTACAGCGCGATTTTGTTGAAGCCCTTTGGAACGAACCTATCCCGCATGAATGGGTGGAACGTTATTATGATGGGTTACTGTATATGATGAGCCTGCTGCATGTGAGCGGGAATTATAGGATATATGCGCCGAGGTAAGGTAATCTGAATAAGAATCAGGCATTATTTATAAAACTCATTGCCCCGGGCTTTAGCCCGGGGATTAAAGTGTTGTAACAAGGCTTTAGCCAAAATAGTGCTGCTCAGTACTCATACTTTAGAGGAAAATAATTATAGTTGATTCAATATAAATAAAGATAACAGAATATCAACCGGTTAGGCAATATACTTGTATTTTTGACCATATACGAATGTTTTTATGGGTGAAATTTATTACGCGAAAGACGTCCATGAAGCAATATCATTGGCAAAAGACTTTAAAGCAAGAGGAACATACAACCTATTCCGTGGACAGGCCAAAAACTGGTCAGTAATGCCTTCCTTGGGCAGGTTGTTGCCAAATATGGCTCTGGAAACTAAAGAAAAATTCGACAGGCTTTTTATGTTTTTTGAATCGACTCCGGCACTTAATAAATATAAAAAGGATGCGGATTGGTTTTGGGCTATTGCTCAACATTATGGTTTGCCAACCAATTATATCGATTTTACTTTGAACCCAGAGGTGGCTGCCTTTTTTGCGACAAATGATCCTGCAAACTTACTTGAAGAGCAATGCGTGATCGTCTGTCTTGATGAGCTAGATTTCATGTCATTCATGGATGGCCTAAAAACGCATTTCAAAGAAGAAGACGTAATCCCGCCATATGTCGCGCGAATCGATGTTGACAATCTTTGGCGTCTGCAGGCTCAGGAAGGATGCTTCCTTTTCACTCCCTATAATCGAATAGAGTTTTATTATGATTTTGATCGTATATTATTTCCATATACAAAACCTTATCGAGGCATCAGCAAAGGGAATATCTACCCAGCAAGGAAAAGTGAACTTGAAATCTACATGGATCAATTTTTTAATTCCGAAGAGCGCCACGAAGGTTATTTAAGATTTAAAAAATTCGCTGAAACACTTAAAGTACCTGTAACTACAATTGGCGAATTGGAATATGATCATCTTTTTAAAAGCAAAAAAACGCACCAAAGCTGGCGTTCGGCTAACTATAAACTGTGGGATTTCCCATTATCAGAACCTTGGAAAACCGATGACAAAAAAAAGCACCTTCACCTGTCGTATGATCATGACCTGCCGTCAGAAACCCAAACTAAATTGCTAACAATACAATTAAAAGCACTTTTTGAAGAGCGACATGTACATAGGACGACATACTTGCGATTTCACATTGATTGTAAAAATAAGGTGTCAAAGAAATTTTTATCAATTATTAGTCGAAGTTGTTCAAGATTATGGGATGGAACACGCAATCTGCCATTTACGAATGAAGAAATCGTCGAAATGATCAGCAGATATATCGTGTTGGAAATGAAAGAACAACAAGGGATAAAAGCAATCTTTGACACTGATGAAAAGCTTATACTTCTTGAAATGCAAAGTAAGTATGGAAGCATTACTCGATGCCGCGTCACTCCGAGGATATTAGTTTCTGCCTTAAGGACTGATCTATATGATGTATTATCTGAACAGGCTCCTAAAGGATTGCAACCAGAAATTCTGTTACATATTAATAATCCGAGGCTGATTTTTGATTTTAGTAAACTACTATTGGTATTCAAAAAAGAAATAATTTGTTATCAGGTTCTGTATAATAGTGAAAAAGACAATCCTGTAATATTTTACACACCAGCACAGGTAGATGTACTTGGCTATGCGTAATTTGATTTGTTTTCTCGTCCTCCTTCTGGAAACAATTCCGGGACAATGATATGGATATTGGACATTAATGCAGGTTTTCAATTCTGCCATCGGCGAATTCAGCAATCATGTGTCCATTCTTTTCATAAACCAAAGGCTGCCCTATGGAGAATAGGTATTTCCGGGCTTCGGCCTTATTCTCTTGTTGCCAGTTTTTTAATTCTAAAAACGTCATCTGGAAAGGCGATTTTGTCATTTCGCCTTTTTTTACCATTACTTCTAACGGAATATCTTGTTGCATGGTAAGCCGCTTTAGTATATTTCAAAAATAATAAAAATAAAGGAATACATTATCTCAAAATCATCCATCACTCGACAACACAAAACTTTAGCTACACCGCCACTTCCCCCTTAATATGCGGCCACGGGTCGTAATTCTCTAATATAAAATCCTCAAATTTAAACTGAAAAATATCCTTTACATCCGGGTTTATTTTCATGGTAGGCAGGTGGCGCGGTTCGCGGCTTAGTTGCAGCTTGGTTTGCTCCAGGTGGTTATTGTACAGGTGCGCGTCGCCAAGGGTATGTACAAAATCGCCATAATCTAAATCACAAACCTGTGCTATCATCATGGTTAATAAAGCATACGAAGCAATATTAAAAGGCACACCCAAAAATATATCAGCGCTGCGCTGGTATAGTTGGCAAGATAATTTGCCCTTTGTTTCCCCCTTTAGGGGGTTAGGGGGCGCCACATAAAACTGGAACATATTATGGCACGGTGGTAGCGCCATTTTATTTACATCGGCCACGTTCCATGCCGAAACAATGATACGGCGCGAGTCGGGGTTGGTTTTTATTTGGTGAATGATCTGGCTTATCTGGTCAATATGGCCGCCGTCAGGCGTTGGCCATGATCGCCATTGATACCCATACACCGGTCCCAGGTTACCGTCGGCATCAGCCCATTCGTCCCATATACGCACACCGTTCTCTTTCAGGTAACGGATATTGGTATCGCCGGTTAAAAACCATATCAGCTCATGTATAATTGATTTTAGGTGCAGCTTTTTGGTGGTAACCATCGGGAAACCATCCTGCAGGTTAAAACGCATTTGGTAACCAAATACACTGATGGTGCCGGTGCCGGTACGGTCATGTTTTTGCGTGCCGGTTTCCATCACATGGCGCATTAGGTCGAGATATTGTTTCATGTTGTTAAGTTGTAGTTGTTGTAAGGGTTGTAAAGGTTTTAGTTGTTGTAAGAGTTGTAAATGTTGTAGAGGTTGTAAATATTGGAAAATATCGGAGATTTTGAGGCTTAAAAAGTGCGCTAAACCTTTGCAACAGTTATAACCTATAAAACTTTTAATAAAATTAACTCTTACAACCTTTACAACAACTACAACCTTTACAACTTCTCTACAAACCACAAATAAAAATAATCTATTTTTGGTATCCTATGGATGTTTAAAAATATAGTCCATTGTTAATCTTTTTATGATCACATTTCCCAATGCCAAAATTAATATTGGCCTTAATATTACCGAACGCCGTACAGATGGCTACCATAACCTGGAAACCGTTTTTTATCCCATAAAAATAAATGACGCGCTGGAGATCGTTGAAAGCAATAAACTAAGCTTTCAATCATCAGGGCTCGAAATCCCCGGCAGGGTAGAGGATAACCTTTGCATTAAAGGCTATCACCTGCTCAAAAAAGATCACGACCTGCCTCCCATAACCATACACCTGCATAAACATATCCCGATAGGCGCAGGGCTGGGCGGCGGATCGGCCGACGCGGCATTTTTTATAAAATTGGTTAATGAAAAATTTGAATTAGGCTTATCTATCGACCGGATGCAAAATTATGCCCGCCAGTTAGGCGCCGACTGTGCTTTTTTTATCGAAAATAAACCCGCGTTCGCTTTTGAAAAGGGGGATGAATTTGAGCCTGTAAGGCTCGACCTGTCCAAATACAAAATTGTACTGGTGATGCCGCCTGTGCAAATATCAACTGCCGAGGCTTACCGGGGCGTTAAGCCAACACCGGTTAAACAATCATTAATGGAACTGATAGAGCTGCCGGTTAACCAATGGAAGAAATACATCAAAAATGATTTTGAAGAATCGATATTCAGGAACAATGCAGAAATAAGAGGGGTGAAGGCATCGCTATATGAAGCCGGGGCATTATATGCCAGCATGAGCGGGAGCGGGGCTTCTGTATTCGGGATATTTGAAACAACCCCGGATTTGGGGTTTTTAGAACAGGATAATACAGTTTTCTATTAATTTCGGAAGGCGAAATGCCGATTGCGGAATTGTTAATTTATTTAGAGTTTGAACCAATTCAAACTTCCGCATTTGACATTCCGACTTCCGCAATCGGCATTCCGCCTTCCGCATTCAAATAAATCCGAAATCAAAGTCCCGCATCATCCGTAACGCCCCGGCTAACGCCCTCTACCCAGTCTTTATCACCCAAGCCTTTGGCTACGGCTGTTAATAAGCGGTTGTGAACGATGTTTACCATGGGCATAGGGGTTTCGCTTAGTTGCGATAATTTAAGCGCCAGGCGGGCATCCTTGTAGCCTAATTTTGCTTTGAACCCTACAGGCTCGTATTGTTTATTGGCGATAAGCTTGCCATAGTTTTTAAATATCGGCGCGGTAAAAAGTATCGAACCAAAAAAGTCGGCAACCTGGGCGCGGTCAAGCCCGTTTTTCTCGGCCAGGGTATAAGCTTCGGCCATCATTTCCATAGCCGCCAGTATCATAAAATTGCCCGCCACTTTCACAACGTTGGCGCCGCCCGGTGTTTCGCCAAAATCAATAATAGCCTGTCCCATGGCTTCCAGTATGGGCTTCACTGTTTCTTTTACCTTAGGCTCGCCTGATACGCATATCCAGAGTTGTTTGGCTGCCGCTGCCTCGGGCCTGCCAAATACCGGTGCTGCTAAATAGTGGTTGCCAGCTGCCTTATGCATCCCCGCGAGATAGGTAGCCGTTTCGGGCGAGATAGTGCTCATCGAAATATGTACCGCGTTTTTAGGCAAGGTTTGTAGCAGGCCGCTCTCGCCAATTGTGGCCTCCTTAACAATTTCATCTTCCGATAGCATGGTTATAACAACATCAACGCCTATGGCCGCACCTGCAGGCGTTTTG
>JABDBT010000040.1:0-20068 GCA_013288465.1 Bacteroidota bacterium
CTGTGCTCGTTCGGGATTTTTCTCGGCGGTAAAGGCCAGTTGCGTACCTGCCTCATCAAAGGTTAGGTTTTTATAAGTGCCCCTGCCTGTGCTTACGGTTTTTAAAACATCCTTTTCAATATCATAAACAAATATACCAGGTACAACATCTTTCGACCTTCGCGGCGCGGTAACAGAAAACGCCAACAGCGTACCGGCTTTATTCAACTGGTAATCGGCTACGTTTTTAAACGTTTTGGATTTGCCGGTTAATAGCTGGGTTACGGTTAGCTGGGATGGAGTAGCAGGTGCGGTGGCGGCAGCAGTCGTTCTTCTTGATGTGTCGCCGTTTGCGGGCCTCCTTGCGGCGGGGGCGGCACTGCTATCGGCAGGTATCAAATAAGCCAGTACCGTTGCTTTATCGGCAATTTTAAACGACCGTACCCCCGGCACTTTTTCAACCCCGGTGGCACCCAGTTTAACTATGCCCAGGGTATCTTTAGGATACTCCGAAGGTTTTTTCTTTTTGATCTTCGCCATGCGGGTATCCTTATAAAAAGGTTTGATGATGAGCACCGCGTATTTTGAATCGGTAGTAAAACGAGCGGTATCCGCGCGTTCGATATGGGTTTTGTTGCTGTTGGCAGCATCCGTAATTACTAGGTCGGCATCGCCGGCCTGTGGCTTAACCACGTATAATACCCATTTACCATCATTGCTGATATGGTCGCCGGTAAGGCTTTGCCAGCCATCATACACCGAATGATCAAGCGGTTTTTTGGAAGCTTTTTGGGCCGAAGCGCTAAAGTAAGCGCAAAGGATAATTGCAGGGAGTAATAATTTCTTCATGATGAGGATTTTAACCCTTAAATATGGTGAAATTTTAGGGTGATGAGAAATTTATTAGAAAGTTGCAGCGCCGAAGGCGTGACAGGTTAGCATTATCGGGACTTACCCGACCTACGCTGCCCTGGGTCATCTTCTCTTTTGTTGCGCATAAAAAGGATTGCAGAGGGTCATTTAATAGTCTTTTATATTACCGTTATGTGCAGATTTTTCGTTATATTTGATAGTGTTGAACAATTGCACTTGTGCCAGCTGGTGTTTGACAAATGTCCCTTAAAATGAAAATCTACCGTTCTTTGAATTTGTATATAATTTATTGATAAACAGATAATTATCTATATTTAAAGTTGTGATTATAGCTGTAATGGTTTGGTTTTATGTTGCTATTTGCGGTTTATCGCAGGTGTTTTGCAGTTATACGGCGGGATTTTGTTGTTTATAGCAAAATGTTTACTACTATGGTTGTCGGAAAATGGAAATGCAGAACAGTGCCTACCCGTTTGCATTTTTAAGGATATTCCTTACCCGCTCAGCGTCGGTAACGTCGTTGCTGTATTCGTCGCCATACATATTGCCCATAATGATATGGTCGTTTTTATAATCCATTTTGCTTTGCACCCGCACTTTGGCTGACGAATGTATCTCGGTAGCTCCGGTATAATGCACTAAGTCGGCAACTGTAGCTTCGTTAATGCCGCTGCCCGGCATAATGATAATACGGCCCGCGGCCTTTTTGATCAGTTCGCCAATCCTGCGCGAACCCTCCATAGCCGTGCTTTTACCCCCCGATGTTAGAATGCGCTCGAAGCCCATTTGAATAATATCCTCCATGGCCTCAAACTGGTCGGCACATACGTCAAATGCCCGATGAAAGGTGACCCCTATGCCACTTTCTTTCGCCATGTTTACCAGGTGCGTACAGCGCCGTTTGTCAATGGTCCCGTCGGCGTTAAGCAGGCCTACCACAATACCATCGCACCCGGCCTGTATGCAGTGCTTTATATCGGTGGTCATTATTTTAAACTCCAGGTCGCTGTATAAAAAATCACCACTGCGGGGCCTTATTAATACGTATAGTTTAATGTTTAGGAGTTTGCGGGCTAACAATATATCGCCGTAGGATGGAGTTGTGCCCCCTTCATATAAATTCTCGCAAAGCTCAACACGCGTAGCGCCGCCATCCTGTGCCGCTAATGCCGAGGTTACCGAATTTGCACAAACTTCAAGTAGTACGGGATAGTTTATGGTCGATGGTCCATGGTCCATGGTTACTCGTTGTTGTTTAAGTTAAAGGTGTTACTAAATTAATCAAAATATTATAATCCATAGCCTATTGTCTATTGACCATGGACTATCGACTAACTAATAAAAGCTATTTCCCTTAATTAACTGATCTTGTTTATCCTTGTTACAAACCGCGAACGAAAATCCCTTCTGAATAGCGTACGCGCCATATTCGCCTTTTTTATTGATTGCCAAAAAGCCAACCTGTATGCCTTTTGCGGTTTCAGGTTTCTTTTTGATGATACGGTTTACGGCCTCTTTGCAGGCATTCTCGGGTGTATAGCCCTGGCGCATCAGTTCAACAACCAAAAAGCTGCCCACGTTGCGTATCACCTCTTCGCCCACACCGGTCGAGGTTGCGCCGCCTACTTCGTTATCAACGTATAACCCTGCGCCAATAATGGGGCTGTCGCCAACACGGCCATGCAGTTTCCAGGCCATGCCGCTGGTGGTACACGCGCCTGAAATATTGCCTTTGGCATCAATCGCCAGCATACCTATGGTATCATGGTTATTGGCGCCACCGGGCTCCATGCCTTGTGTATTCTCAAAATTTATTACGGGGGCATATTTGGCTGTTTTAAGCCATTCCTTCCATGCCTTTTCCGATTCGGGTGTTAGTAGCTTCTCTTTCTTAAAACCATGCTCAACAGCAAACTGGGTAGCGCCTTCACCGGCCAGCATTACATGCGGGGTTTTTTCCATCACGGCACGGGCAACCGAAATTGGGTGCGCAATGTATTCCATAGCCGCTACAGCGCCGCAATTACCAAACTCGTCCATGATGCAGGCATCTAAAGTAACATGCCCGTCGCGATCAGGGTACCCTGCTTTACCAACCGAGTGGTTTTTCAGATCGGCTTCCGGTATCTTAACGCCAGCTTCAACCGCGTCTAACGCACGACCGCCTTTGGCCAGTGTTTTCCAGGCTTCTTTATTAGCAGCAATGCCAAAATCCCAGGTAGAAATAACAATAGGAAAACGGGCAGGCGGATCAGCTTTAGTTGATCCACTTGCAAATACATTAGGTGATAATGCAGCCAGCGAAGCACCGGCAGCCGATATCTTTATAAATTTACGACGGTTATACATAACCACTAATATAGAGATTTATGTACAATTGGCTAATTGTATCTTAATTGATACAAAAAGGCAGTTTTAGATAGCCAAGGTAAGCATCTTAAATAATGAACCTTTCTCATCCCTCTTTGCGCGCAGCGAAGAGAGGGACGACCAGCGTAGCGTAGTCGGGGTGAGTAATCGCCGATCGGCATTGGCGGTAATGTCCGCCCGGCGAGGACTCACCCGGTCATCGCTAAGTCGCTTGACCACCCTCTCTTCGCTGCGCGTAAAGAGGGTAAAAACCGCCAAACTATTTTAATGCGCTGGCCTCATTAAATAACCATCTTTTTGGTTTTTATAAATAATCCAATAATGAGCGACATAATGGTACCGGTTAAAAACTGACCCACCAGTGCTTCCATCACCTGTGTGCCTGCTGTAAACTCTTGTGCTACCCGTGCAGAATTGTCTTTTATTTGTTGCGCCGATTCGCCATTAGCCAACATCGATTTTTGCGCGTCTGCTACCATGTAGGCAGCATAGCCGGGATTAAACTCACAATACAGGAAACTGAAAAGTGCGACAATAACGGCAATGGTAATTGCAACGGTTAAACCGGTTTTAATAGCTTGCCCGTACGTGAGCGCGCCGGTTAATTTTTTTATATCCTGCATGGCTATATAAATGCCAATAGCTTGTATGGGTATGGAGAGCAACCCGCCAATACCCCTAATGGTGCTAACCTGTACCTGCCAGCCATATTTGTCTTTTAACCAGGTAAATAAGGTAAACGAGCCAAACAGAAAAATGCTGCTTATTACTGCCGTTACCACGCCGATTTTTAAAGTTGATCTCATTGTTTTTAAAGTTTATGGTACAAAACTGGCTGCTATTTATGTTAAACGCAAAATTTACCGGGTGGAAAAAGGGTGGATTTTGGGGTTGGTTGTAAGGGTTGTAGAAGTTGTAGTGGTTGAAGTTGTTGTAATGATTATAATTCGGTGTTCGATATTTTATAACCTTTACAACTTCTACAACAACTTCAACCTCTCCCTCGCCATCTCCACCGCTTCCCGGCGGTTACGCAGTCCCAATTTAGTATAAATATTATTGATATGGGTTTTAATGGTGCTTACTTCAACATAATTGGCGGCGGCAATTTCTTTGTTGCTTTTGCCCTCGGCGATGAGTTGCAAAATGGCCAGTTCTTTATTGGTCAGGTCAGATAATGGATCAGGATTTATGGCGATAACGCTTTTTTGAGGTTGATTATATTTCGAAATAAAAAAGCCCGCAATTAAAAACAATATGGCTATGGCGGTAATATAATAATCAAACTTAAAATACTTATAAACCAACAACAGGTTTGAAACCTGGAACAATATAATAGCCAGCGAAGCCGCAATGCCTATCTTAATACCCGTTTTGATATTGAGTGAGCTCATTTTATTCAAAATCCTGGTGACAGTTAAAGCAATGCCATGCCTTACGTGCATGAAATATTGGGTAGGAAAAAAGTATAAACGACAGGAATGTAGTAAACCAGGTTGCTTTTACCTCGGTTGCCGTCCCATAACGTACATTGGTGGAATTACAATGCGGGCAGGTAGTTGTTGTTTCGGATGCAACCTCTTCAATGATGTTCAGATCTTCGGGTTGTGCCAATATTTCCCTGCATTTTTCAATGTCATGCTCAAACACTTTTATTTTAACCCCACCCAAAGCATTATTGTATAAGGGGTTGGCGCCTATGGCATTATTATCTGCAATAAAACACTGTATCCCGTTAGCTTCCAACCTGCCGCGTATAATTTCGGCCAGCATGGGGTCGTAAAAAGAATCGAGCGTTACAATTTTATCATCCATAAAAAACAGTTAGAGCCAACTAATATACTTTGTTTTATTTAATTTGGCTGCTTATGAACCGTATCGACCGCATATCCGCTATTTTGATCCAGCTGCAATCGCGCGGGGTGGTAAAGGCTGCCGATATTGCCGAACGCTTTAACATTAGCTTGCGTACCGTTTACCGGGATGTAAAAACATTGGAAGAAGCAGGCATACCGTTGATAGGGGAGGCAGGTGTGGGTTATTCTATTATGGATGGTTACCGCCTGCCGCCGGTGATGTTTACCCGCGAGGAGGCCACCGCCTTTTTAACTGCCGAAAAGTTTGTAGAGAAACTTACCGATACCTCAACCACTGCTCACCATAAATCGGCCATGTATAAGGTACGGGCAATCCTAAAAACTGCCGAAAAGGACCTGCTGGAAAACATGGATGGCAACATTGAAGTTTTTAAGGGTCACAGGCAGTTAAATATACCCGATAATGACCATATCCAAACCATTTTAAACTGTATAGCGCAAAAGAAAATTATTACCATAACCTATTTTGCACAGCATAGCCAGGAAAATACCAAACGCGATATTGAGCCCGTGGGTATATTTTATTTGGAGAGTTTTTGGCATTTGATAGCCTTTTGCAGGTTACGGGACGACTATCGCGATTTTAGGATCGACCGTATCAGGCAACTCCAGGTTTCAGATAAAACCTTTACTTATCAGCATCCAACATTAAAAGCCTATATAGCCCAAACCGCTAAAGAAAAGCACCTGGAAACTGTAGTTATCAAAATTGAAAAGGAGATATACGGGCATATAAACCAGCAAAAGTATTACAGCGGCTTTGTATCTGAAAAGGAGATTGATGGTTTGATAGAAATGACTTTTTTAACCACCTCGTTAGAAGGTTTTTCCCGCTGGTATATGATGTTTGGCGATCAGGCCGAAATCATGGAGCCCGATAGTTTAAAAGAACGTGTAAGATCAATTGCCGAAATTATCACACAAAAAACCAATACACTGTTTTCCTGTTGACATAGGGTTGTCACTGGACAGCGTTTAATTTGTATGGTGAGTGGTTGATTGAGTTGATTAAGTGAGTAGTTGATTGGATTTAGAATTAACGTAACTCTTATAACTCAATCCAACCTAATTAACCCAATCAACTTAATCAACCATGAAATCAAAAACAACCATCACCTTTAAAGCACCTATTGAAAAAGTTTGGCAGGGTATTACCGACCCTGCTATGGTGAAACAATATTTTTTCGGCACCAATTTAAAGTCCGACTGGAAAGTTGGAAGCCGCATCACTTTCAGTGGGGAGTGGGAGGGATATACCTATGAAGATGGCGGCATAATACTGGAAATTGATCCGCCGAGATTATTGAAATATACTTATTGGAGCAGCATGTCGGGCACCGAAAACAAGCCTGAAAATTACAATAATATCACCTCCGAGCTGAGCGAAAAAGATGGAATAACCACACTGATTATTACCCAGGACGGCGTTAAAAACCAGGAAGCGGCCGATCATTCCGAGCAAAATTGGCAATCGGTTTTTGAGGGTTTGAAAAAAATGATCGAAAAATAATTATCTTATTTTATTGTTGATATAATTTATATAAATTATTTATTAATAATGTTTTATAAAGCGATATAACAAAAGGTGATAACCAATTTAAAGCAGGATATTGCACTTACTATCCTAAAAAACCGTGTTCTTGATGTGAAAGTTAGAGAGATACTGAAAAGGAAATAATATAAAGAGCGTTTTCAGTCTGAGCTCCGTCGAAGACAATGCGGGCAGGCCTTTACGCACATGGTTCGACGGGGCTCACCATGACATCCAGCGTATTGAAATATCAGCGAAATCCAAAAATCAGCTGCATCTGCGGTTCAGACAATTTAGCGAATAAACCCCATCCGTTTACCCGTCTTAGTTGTAGTAAACGCATTGTTGCTCCAGGCTAAATTGCCCGATACAATGGTGTGCTTAATTTGGGATTGAAAGGTAGTTCCCTCAAATGGACTCCATTTAGATTTGTATAGAATATTGTCTTTGTTCACTTTCCACGGGTTGTTCAAATCAACCAAAACCAAATCGGCCCAATAACCCTCGCGTATAAAACCACGCTTTTCAACCTGGAAACAGGTAGCCACATTATGCGCTGTTTTTTCGACTATCTGTTCTAAAGTTATTTTGCCTTTATGATAAAGTTCAAGCAGTGCAGGCAGCGCGTGCTGTACCAGCGGACCGCCGGATGGAGCTTGTAAGTAAGGTTGTGATTTCTCCTCAATAGTATGTGGCGCATGGTCGGTGGCTATAACATCAATTCGCCCTTCTAATACGGCTTTTAAAATACCTTCGCGGTCATTTGCTGTTTTTATAGCCGGGTTCCATTTGATGAGGTTGCCCTTGGTTTCATAGTCTTCGTCCGAGAACCATAAATGGTGTACACAGGCCTCAGCGGTAATTCGTTTATCAGCCAGTGGGATAGTGTTGTCAAACAAGTGCGTTTCCTTTTCCGTAGAAATATGAAGGATATGCAAACGCGTATTATGCTTTTTAGCCAGTTCAACCGCCATTGACGATGATAGGTAGCAAGCCTCTTCACTCCTGATCTTTGGATGCAATTTCACCGGTATATTATCGCCCAATAATTGCTTATAATGGTTCAAATTGCTCTTAATGGTCGCCTCGTCCTCGCAATGCGTAGCAATCAACATGGGCGATTGCCTAAACAAATTCTCCAGCGTTGCCGGATTATCCACCAACATATTGCCCGTTGATGAGCCCATAAACACCTTGATACCGCAAACCCTGGTAATATCGGTACGCAATACCTCATCCAAATTATCGTTGGACGCGCCCATGAAAAAAGAGTAGTTAGCCAGCGAGTTATGTGCAGCTATTTGATATTTTTCTTCTAATAATTTCTGTGTTAGCGTGTTGGGCACGGTGTTAGGCATTTCCATAAACGAAGTAATACCACCCGCTACCGCCGCCCGCGATTCGGTATAAATATCACCTTTATGCGTTAACCCCGGTTCGCGAAAATGCACCTGGTCGTCAA
Organism: Bacteroidota bacterium; assembly: GCA_013288465.1. The sequence goes on from JABDBT010000040.1 coordinate 8,093, forward strand.
TTAAGCCGGGCAAAAGATGCAGGCCTTCGGCATTTATTACCTCGTCAGCATCAACATCAATAATTGAATCTATAAGTTCAATAAAACCGTCTTTAACCAATATATCAGCTATATATTGCTTGTTTTCATTTACAATGGTTGCGGATTTGATGAGGATTGTAGCCATTTATTATTTCGGATTTCGAATGTTCAATTTCGGATTTGTATTGTCTTCAAAATTAACACTATTATTTGTATTGAATTAACGCATCTAAAGAACAAAAAACCTTTCCTCTTTTCCTTCAAACAGGCCAATGGAAACACAGCCTATACCCGTCAGGGTCGGTAAGGTTTAGTGCCTTCCAGCCATATTGGGTTATAAATGGTTTCTTTACGTTAAAGCCTTTATCGTGCAGGTAAGTGTACAGGGCGTCGGTATCCCGGCAACCAAAATAGAACGTGATATCTGAATGGCCGGTTATGCGCATTATATCAGGTTGTGCGGGCCGGTTTGCCTTTTCATAAGCGGTGTTTAGCATCAACACAATGTCGTTCAATTGCAGCATAACCCAATCAACATCATCGCCCTCGCCAGATGACCCTGTGATTTTAAAACCCAAAACATCCCGGTAAAACCCAAGCGAAACAGGCATATCAAAAACCTGTATATAAGGCGCCATTCCCTCAAAATTTGTTGCCATGATCATTGCAGTATGAAAACTAAAGTTAATAATTCGCGATTTAGATTTGTCAACTTTTAAAAAGTTGACAAATCTTTCCGGTTAAAACATTCCGCAATCAACACTCCGCAATCCGAATTCAAAACTTCCGGACTTACCAACTTCCGGACTTTCCGACTATAAACCCTATCTTTGCCCCATGGCAGTAACTTTTGAGGATTTTGATTTTAACCGGCAAATTTTAAATGCCATTGCCGATGCGGGTTATACCGAGGCTACGCCTATTCAGCAAAAAGCAATTCCGCCTATATTGAACGGGCAGGATGTAATGGGTATAGCGCAAACCGGTACCGGTAAAACTGCGGCTTATGTATTGCCTATTTTGATGAGACTGAAATACGCGCAGGGCGATCATGCCCGCGCCCTCATTATAGCGCCCACCCGCGAACTGGCTTTGCAGATAGAGGATAATATAAAAACATTTGCCGCCAATACCGATCTGCGGGTAGTGGCCATGTACGGTGGCCTGGGTCCTAAAACACAAATTGAGCTGATAAATAAAGGGGCGGATATTATTGTGGCTACTCCCGGCCGTTTTATGGATATTTATTTAGCGGGCCATATAGTCACCAAAACCCTGCAGGTGCTAGTGCTTGATGAAGCCGATAAGATGATGGATATGGGCTTTATGCCGCAGATAAACCGGATATTGGAGGTGGTGCCACGCAAACGGCAAAACCTGTTATTTTCGGCTACCATGTCTGATAAGATACACCAGCTATCAGCTAACTTCCTGGAGTTTCCCACAGTTATTGAAGTTAGTCCGCAGGCTACACCGGCCGAAACGGTTGTACAAAAACTGTACTATGTGCCCAATGTAAAAACCAAGATCAACTTGTTAAAAAAACTGCTCGACGAAGAAGGAAATATCACCAAGCTGATGATATTTTGTAAGACACGTACAGCTGCCGAGGATGTATATAAATTTTTGTCGAGGAAGTTTGGCGAAACCGAGGTAAAGGTATTACATGCCAACAAAGGGCAAAATACGCGTATCAACTCCATGAACGCGTTTAAAAACGATGAAGTAAAAATACTGGTGGCTACTGACGTGGCATCGCGCGGTATTGATGTGAGCGATGTGAGCCATGTTATTAATTTTGATGTGCCTGTAGTAATTGAAGATTATGTGCATAGGATAGGGCGTACGGGTCGGGCATTACAATCGGGCGAGGCAATTACCTTTTGTAACCCCGCCGAAGAATATTACCTGCATAAAATACAAAAGCTGATAAGGCAAACCGTGCCTGTATTTAATATACCTGCCGAAGTATTTGTGGAAGTTACACCTTACGAGGAAAAACAAGACCAGGACCGGGAGATAGATATGCAAAAGCGTAAAGATGACCCTGAGTTTAAAGGCGCCTTCCACGAAAAGAAAACCGCTAACCAGCATAAAAAATTTGATGCTGCAAAAGCAAAAAAGTTAGGATATCCTAAACCAGGCGCGAAAAAAGACGGAAAAAGTAGAGGTTTTAAAAAGAAACACTAAAACCCTCTTTGCGCGCAGCGAAGAGAGGGTGCTCCAGCGAAGCGTAGAGCGGGTGAGTTATCGCCAATATGCAAGGCAAAACGTAATTACAATGAAATACAGAATAACACCTTTAAACTTTGCCAGCGCGGCGTTATTGCTCTTGTCGGCTTATACCTTTATAAAAGGGGTAAGCGTTGTGGGCAGTAAAACCATCCATTTAGGTACGGCAATGGGCTTAATATTTTTATTATTTGCTTTTGTAGTGTCATTTATGGACCTTATGCTGCGTAATTTTTTTCCGGAAACTAAAAAATTGTGGCTAATAGAATTAAGCTTTATAACTTTGGCCGCAGTAATACTTTTAATTGTAAAATAACTATAAATGAAGACCGCTGAAATTAAGCTGACGATAGACCTTGACGATAACAACGTTCCCGAAAAAATTATGTGGGAATCAACCGATGCGCAAAACCAGGACGCGTTGCCTGTAAAGTCAATAATGCTGGCCCTTTGGGATCAGAATTATAAAAACGCTTTACGTATTGACCTGTGGACAAAAGATATGCCTGTTGATGAAATGAAACTGTTTTTTTATCAAACACTAATGACCATGGGCGATAGTTTTTTACGCGCTACCGGCGAAACAAATATTATTGAAGACCTGCGCGATTACTGCGCTCACTTTGCCGAAAAAATGGAAATATCTAAATAATACGTCTATGCGCCCGCTTACCTTTATTGCATTTATTGGTTTTGTTTTACTGATAGCGGCTACTTATTGCCCAATGCTCCGCCTGTTCCCTTTCCCAAGCTGGGATGTGTATGACCTTAATAAACCTTACGGCATGGTTATGCTGCTGGTATTTGTTATAGGCATAATTGGTACAGTTTTTAACCAGCCTAAAATAATCAGGATGGCCGCTCTGTTGTCCTTGTTTTTGGTTGTTGTGTTTTATATTGCTTCGGTTTTAAAGGTCGAAACAAGTTTTAGCTTTATACCGTTTAAAGCAATTGCAGGGTTTTTATCAAAACAAATTAAGTTTAAATGGGGTTGGTATATATTGGCTACTGGGCAACTGTTTGCTTTAGCGGGGGTTATCAACAAAAAGAAAAAATTTAACTAATTTTATTGGTTGCATTAAATTGGTGAAAATAATTTCCGGTTTAACAACCGGCCGTATCAGGATTACGTACTTTACACATTAAACCTTACTAAATGTTAAAAATATCCTTTCGCAACCAGGTACTCATAGGGTTTGCTGTTTCTATAATTTTGGTATTGGTTATTGGCATACTCTCCTACAGCAGTATTACAAAGTTTAGGGAAGATACCGCATGGGTTGATCATACCCAAAAAGTTATTAAAACATCAAGCGATGTTTTGCAGCTAATGGTGGATGCCGAAACAGGTATGCGCGGCTATGGAGCAACCGAAAAACCGGTATTTCTTGATCCTTATTTTGCGGCTATACCCAAAATCCACACGGATGTTAACCAGCTTAAACAACTTATACAGGATAACCCTATACAGGTAAGGCGGGTTGACTCGATGTCCACCCTGGTCGAACTTCAACTACATATTTTAAAAACAGATGTTGAAACGCGCCCCGTTAAAGGGCTCGATTATATGGTGCAAAACAATATGTTTTTAAACGGGAAACAAAATATGGATCAAATCCGTGCTTTGAATGACCATTTGATAAAAACAGAAGGCAGCCTGTTAACTATACGCAAAGCCAGTTCGCAACAGGCATCAACCAGCGCTATTGTTATTATAGTTACAGGTTCGCTGATCTTCCTGGTTATTATTATTGTATTGTTCTTTTTCATACAGGGGACTTTTGAGCAACAGAAAAAATTGAAGAGGAAATACGGGTTAGCAATGTTGAGCTGGCAAAGGTATTGGCCGAAAATGAAGCAAAAAACTGGCTGTTAACCGGAACGGGCCTGTTAAACGAAAAAATGCAGGGCCAGCAAAGCGAAAAAGAACTGGCCGGTAATGTACTTGCCGAGGTTTGCAACTATGTTAAAGCTTTAACAGGCACTTTTTACTTGTATAATGAAAAAGAAAATCAGCTTGATCTGTATGCGTCACACGCGTTTCATGATCATGCTGCATTAAAAAGCAAGGTTAAATTAACCGAAGGCTGGATAGGGCAGGTGGCAAAGGATAAAAAGGCAGCCATTGTTAAAGGTAAGTTAAATGATAAGTTAACCCTCGAATCATCGCTGGTGCAGGATGCTTTGATTGAAAGTATTATTGTGCCTTTCTTTTTTGATAAAAAGTTGAAAGGTGTAATGGAAGTTGCCTTCAGAGATGAACTGAGCGAAAGTACCCGCAACTTTATTTTAGCTGTTGCAAATGATATAGGTATTGCCGTAAATACGGCCCAGGCCCGTACCATTATGCATGATTTGTTTGAAGAAACCCAGCAACAGGCCGAAGAACTATCAGCGCAACAGGAAGAAATGCGTGTTACCAATGAAGAACTGATGAATAAAACAGAAATGTTGCAGGCATCAGAAGAGGAGCTGAGGGTACAACAGGAAGAGTTACGTACAATTAATGCCGAATCAGAAGAAAAGGCTAGTTTGCTTGAAGAAAAGAACCAGGCCATTGAAGAGGCCCGCGCAGCTATAAATATCAAGGTAGAAGAACTGGAAGTTACCGGTAAATACAAATCGGAATTTTTGGCAAATATGAGCCATGAGTTACGCACTCCTTTAAACAGCATACTGGTATTGGCGCGCATATTAAAAGATAATAAACCCGCTAATTTGTCCGAAGATCAGATAAAATACGCCAGCGTAATATTTAATGCCGGTACCGACTTGCTTATGCTGATCAATGATATATTGGACCTGTCAAAGATCGAATCGGGTAAGCTGGATATGCAAAATGAATTTATTAATGTAGCCGACATTTTAGACGATATGGAAATGCTGTTTACTGAAATAGCGGCCAGCAAAAACATTAAATATACACACACCACCACCAATGTACCCCGACAGGTATTTACCGACAAGGGCCGGGTTGAACAGGTGCTTAAAAACTTACTTTCAAACGCGTTTAAGTTTACGCCAGATAATGGTTCCATCGCTATAAATGTCCTCCCCGGCGATAAAGAAAATACCATTGCCTTCCATATCAAAGATTCGGGCATAGGGATTTCCAAAGACAAACAAAAGATAATATTCGAAGCATTTCAGCAGGCCGATGGCTCAACAAGCCGCAAATACGGTGGTACAGGGTTAGGTTTATCTATAAGCCGCGAACTGGCTGCCTTATTAGGTGGTGCTATAAGCCTGGTTAGCGAACCCGGCAGCGGAAGCGAGTTTATATTGACCATTCCCTTCAAAGCTAAAGAGGCTGTAGTAACCGATGAAGCAATACCCGAAGTACAAACTTTAAAGCCGGTTGCGGAGTTTTTAAAACCGGTTAAAAGTCTGGCGAAAAAGGCCAATCACGAACCCACCGTAGTTATTGTTGAAGACGATAAAAACTTCGCCAATATTTTGCAAGACTATGCCCATGACCATGGTTATAAATCAATTATGGTTTATGAAGGTACAGGTGCCGTTGACATCATTAAAGAAAATCAGCCCGACGCGGTTATATTGGATATTATGCTCCCCGGTAAAGATGGATGGCAAATACTAAAAGAATTAAAGAAATCAGATGAAACCGCGCATATCCCGGTACATTTAATGTCGGCAGGCGAAGCGGCAGCTAATAAAGTAAAGCGCGAGGGTGCTATCAGTTTTCTTAAGAAACCAATTGATACTGCCGCCCTTGACAAACTATTCACCGATATAATGCGGCAGGGAGGGGACGAGTTTACGCAAATATTGCTTGTTGAGGATCATAAAGCGCAAAGCCAGGCATTAAAAGAATTGATGCTGAGCAACGGTATTACGGTCGATCAGGCGTTTGACGGCGAATCGGCGTTTAAAATGTTGCACGAAAAGGAGTACCAATGTGTAATACTTGATTTGAACTTGCCCGATATTTCGGGGCTCGACCTTTTGGATAAGATCAAAGCGGTTGATAAATTCACCTCGCTGCCGGTTATCATTAACACGGCCATGGAATTGGATAAGTCATCCGTAAGCCGCTTGATGAAATATGCAGATGCAATGGTTGTTAAAACAAATAAGTCATCAGACAGGTTAATAGATGAAGTAAACCTGTTTTTAAACAAGATAAGCGAAACTAACCCGATCCCAATGCCCGCACCGGCCAAAGCTATGATGACCACTACCCGAAAAGATATCATTAAAGGAAAAAAAGTATTAATTGTTGACGATGACATGCGCAACATATTTGCTTTAAGTAGCGCGCTTGAAGGTTATGACCTGCTTGTTGAAATAGCAGTTGACGGCGAAGATGCCATTGCCAAGCTGGAAAACATACCAGATATTGATATTGTGCTGATGGATATTATGATGCCCAAAATGGATGGGTATGAAGCTACAAGGCATATAAGGCAACAAAGTAAATGGGCAAAACTGCCTGTTATAGCACTAACGGCCAAGGCAATGAAGGACGACAGGGAAAAATGTATAGCCGCCGGTGCCAATGATTATATTACAAAACCCGTTGATATTGACAGGCTGATATCATTAATGCAGTTGTGGCTTGAAAAATAATGGAAACTCAGGCGCATTCAGTAACATCAAAGCAGTTAGATGAATTAATTGATCTTATTAAAAGGATCTATGGTTTTGATTTTTCGGCTTATAGTAAAGCGTCTTTAAAAAGACGCGTTTCGAGGGTACTGATGCTTAAAAAACTGGAGTTTTACGACCTGAAACATGTGTTGGTTAATGATCAGCATTTCTTCCAGGAATTTTTAGAAGAAATTACGGTAAACGTTACCGAAATGTTTCGCGACCCTCTTTTTTACAAAGCTGTTCATAACCAGGTTGTACCTTACCTTTCAACTTATCAGCATATTAAAATATGGAGTGCGGGCTGTTCTTCAGGCGAGGAGGTTTACTCACTTGCTATATTAATGAAAGAAGTTGAGCTAACAAAAAAATCATTTATCTACGGTACCGATATTAATACGGAAGTACTTAAAGATGCGCGCAAGGGTATTTATAGTTTACGCAAAATAAAGGGCTATGCCGAAAACTACGCGCTTTCGGGCCTGCATGGCTCTATCACTGATCATTTTACTATAATGTATGATGCGGCAACAATTCATAACGAACTCAAACACAATACCTTATTTTCTGTTCATAATTTGATCTCTGATAATATTTTCAACGAGTTTCAGCTTATAAGCTGCAGAAATGTATTTATTTACTTTGAAACAGAATTGCAGGAAAAAATTCTGGAGCTTTTTTATAATAGTTTATGCCCGCACGGCTTTTTATGCCTGGGCGGTAAAGAAACCATACGGTCTGATAAATTCAGGAAGAAGTTTAAAGTTATTAATCAAAAAGAAAACATATACCAAAAAATTGGCGCTTGACAAAAACATAATTGATAGGTGGCACAACGCTGATATATTGTTGTTAGGTGGCTCTGCGGGGTCATTTAAATTGATATTTGAAATAATCAGGAATTTACCTCACGGTTTAAATAAAGCGGTATTAATTGTCATTCATCGCAAAAAGAATTTTTTTAGCGAAATTGAAAAACTTTTCGCCGAAAATAGTCGTATTTTGTTTAAGGAAATTAGTGATAAGGATAAAATAAATACAAATACGGTTTATATTGCGCCGGCCAATTACCATACATTGATTGAAAAAGAGGGCCATTTTAGCTTAGATGTATCAGATGCCGTTTGGTATTCGAAACCATCAATTGATGTAAGTTTTGAAAGCGCTGCTGATGTGTATCGCAACCGTTGTGCGGCTGTTTTATTGTCGGGGGCTAACCAGGATGGTGCGGATGGATTGCTGAAGTTGCGTAACAACGGGTCATTAACTATCGTACAAGACCCGGGTGATGCCGAAGTTTCGGTAATGCCAAATGCGGCCATTAATATTAACGCCGCCGATTATGTGCTGCGTACAACTGAAATTTTAGAACTATTTAAAAGGTAATTTTTAAACCTACATTTATTGCAAATATTGATGAGCCCCGTAAATATCCTGATTGTAGATGATAGGGAAGAAAATTTAATAGCGCTTGAAGCTTTATTAGATCGTACCGATATCCATATATATTCTACTACTTCCCCTAACGAGGCGCTGAAAATTGCCTGGGAAAATCCAATATCAATTGCATTGATAGATGTTCAAATGCCCGAAATGGATGGCTTTGAACTGGTGGAGATGCTGAAGTCGAACCCGCGAACAAAAGATATCATGGTTATTTTTGTAACCGCAATATCCAAAGAAGCTAAATACGCGGTGAAAGGGCTGGGCACCGGCGCGGTTGATTATCTGTATAAACCGCTCGATCCCTACATCACATCTGCTAAAGTTGATTCGTTTATTCAACTGGCCCGTTACCAGGCCGAGATAAGGCAAAAAAATGATGAGCTGCAAAACTTTGCTCTTGTTGTAAAAAACTCTGCCGATATTATATGTGCCATTGACGCGCAAAATTTCAGCATACAAAGCATTAATCCGTCTGTAGAAAAAATACTGGGGTTTAATCCTGAACTATTAAAAGGCAAAAGTATTATTGATATGGTTATTCAGCCCGACCAGGCTGCATTTAGAAAGAAACTGGGCGAGATTATCAAAGAGAACCTCACCTTTATGGTCTTTGAGTTTCAGTTTAATACTTTCGACAAAAGAGCTATCTGGGCCGAATGCAGGGCATCATACCGCAACAAAGTAATATTTTTAAATATAAGCGATGTTTCCCCGGCCAAAAGCTACCAGGAACAACTTATAAAATCAAAGGAAGCTGCCGAATATAGCAAAAAGGTAAAAGAAACGTTTTTAGCAAATATGAGCCATGAGTTACGTACACCAATTTCGGGGATTTTAGGCTTGGTTAACTTGTTTAAAAAAACAGAACTTACCGATCAGCAAAGCCACATGCTTAATTTGTTGGACACTTCGTCACAATCATTATTGGGTGTAATAAATGATGTGCTGGATATTTCAAAAATTGAGGCGGGAAAATTCAACATTGTAAGGTCGCCAAATAATCTTTACGACCTGGTAAACGCCGTTTATAACTTGTTGAAATTTAAAGCGGATAAAAAAGGTATCGAGTTTTTTTTACAAATAGACACCGATGTGCCTAAATATGTTGTAGTTGATTCATTAAGGTTAAACCAAATATTAATGAACCTGTTAAGCAACGCAATTAATTTTACTGATAGGGGACACGTTAAGCTCACATTAAGCACTGTCAAAAGTAATAAGGATAGGGTAAGGCTGAAGTTTAGCATTGAAGATACCGGTATAGGTATAGCGTCAGATAAATTATCCACCATTTTTGATTCATTTCAGCAAGCCGAAGATGATACCTCTAATAAATATGGCGGTACGGGCTTAGGTTTAACCATCGTACAAAAGCTGGTTGAACTTAAAGGAGGAGAGCTTAGCGTGAGCAGCCAGATTGGCAAAGGTAGTGTTTTTAGCTTTACAAACTGGTTTACTGTTGCCGAAAAAACCTGAGAAAGACGGGGATATAATCCCCGACAAATTACTTGCTCCTTTTGACAACATTAGTGTTTTAGTGGCCGAAGACAATATGGTTAACCAGTTTATGATAGCCAAAATATTGAAGGATTGGAATATAGAGGTTGACATGGTTGACAATGGACGAAAAGCTATTGATAAACTACGGGCTAATGACTATGATTTGATACTGATGGATACCCACATGCCCGAAATGGGGGGGTATGAGGCTACAAAAATTATCAGGGTTGATTTTGACGAGCCTAAGAGGAGTGTTCCCATTATTTCGTTATCCGCCGCGTCACTTGATTATGAACAAAACGAAGCCATAGCCGTTGGGATGAATGAAGTGCTTCCAAAACCGTTCCAGCCATTTCAGTTACATGCAAAAATAAAGAAGGTATTAGCCGATAGATTAGCTGCTAAAAAGCCAGTTTAGTTTGGCCAATACCCATTATTTTGGCTTCATGCTCCAATAGCCATTGTTTACGCCACAATCCGCCGGCGTAGCCTGTTAAGCTGCCATCGCTACCGATAACGCGGTGGCAGGGCACAACAACCCATAAATTATTTTTACCATTGGCAGCGGCAATTGCCCGTATAGCCAGCGGATTATTCATTTGACTGGATTGCTGCGCATAAGTTATAGTGGCGCCATAACTTATTTTTAACAATTGCTGCCAAACCTGTTGCTGAAAATCTGTGCCAGTTTGTTTTATGGGGAGATCAAATATTTTACGTTCGCCGGCAAAGTATTCATCTAATTGTTGCATAGCTGTTTTAAGCAAAGTCGTTTGCGGCGGTTCGGCCGCTATTTCCTCCTCCAGTATAGATATGGCAGTAATATAATTATCATCAGCGGTGATCCTTGCAATACCTAATGGTGTACGATGATGAGTAGTGAACATTTGTTGTTTATAAGATCAAATTTAATCATTATTGCCAGTGGTTTATAATTCATTCCGCAATCAGCATTCCGATTTCCGCAATTTACTAAGCAAAATTTAACTCAATCAACCTAATCTAACTTAATCAACCAATTACTACCTTTACGCCCATGAAACTCATTGATCAAACCTGGTATCTTTTCAAAAAAGAGATATTGCTGGAGTGGCGCTCTAAATATGCCTTTAATGGAGTGTTGCTGTATATAGTTTCAACCGTATTTATCTGTTATATCTCATTTAAAATTACGCCTGGCCTGGCCGGCAGCAATGGCTATAAGATAGTATGGAATGTGCTTTTTTGGATCATTATACTCTTCGCGTCAGTTAATGCCATAGCAAAAAGTTTTATGCAGGAAAGTAAAAACCGATTGCTTTATTATTATACCATTGCCAGTCCGCAGGCTATTATCCTGTCAAAAACAATTTATAATATATTGTTAATGTCGTTATTAAGCACATTGGCATTAATAGTTTATATGGTATTTTTCCCCAATACCATTGGCGATTTGCTGTTCTATTTTTTAGCTGTACTATTGGGGGGACTTAGTTTTTCAACTGTATTTACCATGATATCAGCCATTGCCTCAAAAGCGGGTAATAACGGCACGTTAATGTCTATTTTAAGTTTTCCGGTTATAATACCTGTTATTTTGGTGCTTATCCGTTTAAGTAAGGGAGCAATGGATGGCCTTGAGCGCAGTTTGAGTTATGGCGATATGTGCGTTTTATGCGCAATCAATGTTATTGTAATAGCCACCTCCTTACTATTATTCCCCTATTTATGGCGCGATTAAGCACAGTGATTGCTTTTAAGAATTTTCAGGTGTTTCGCAGATGCTTTTAGTTCAATAATTGAGGAAGTGAGGCCTTGTGCGATGCCTTTCCCTAATTTAGGGAAAGGAGGAGGATAGGGTAAAAATGGCGCGATTAAGCATAATGCATTAAGATGTTACACTTACATTAGAAATGCATTAGATTGTTGCCCTGTTAATACTATTTTCATGAATAATTCATTTGTATAGCTTTATTTAGCGCCATCAAAATTTTTTGTACTAATTTTATTCAATGCGATTTTCCTGGTTAATATGGCTATGCCTTTTATGTCCGATGGTTACCTGGGCACAGGGCCAAACAATAAGTGGCAGGGTTGTACGTGCGGATAACGAAATAATGGGAACACTCCTCTTAGGCTCGTCAAAATCAACCCTGATAATTTTTGTAGCCTCATACCCCCCCATTT
>JABDBT010000040.1:20078-20196 GCA_013288465.1 Bacteroidota bacterium
ATGTTTTTTTAAGTAATTCCTCTTATGGCACATCCACAGCGTCTGACGGTACATTTACGCTTAATAATGTAAGGCCCGGCCAATACACCTTTACAGTATCTCATTTAGGCCTCGCGAG
>JABDBT010000041.1:0-19805 GCA_013288465.1 Bacteroidota bacterium
TTTTAAATTTATTTAGCGGTTTACGCGAGTGGCTGATCTTAAAAAGTATGAGGTCTTCATTTATTCATTAATTTTGTTTTTTAATAATATTCGTTAAAACAACATTAATGTACACGTTGAACCTTGTTGGTTCAATTTATTTATAGCTATTATTCAGGATACACATCTTAATAAACAACTCTTTGGTGAAGATTTTACCTGGGGAGTTTCTACAGCAGCTTTACAAATTGAAGGTTCGACCGATGCCGACGGCAAGGGTGAATCGATATGGGATGCTTTTTCGGCCAAAAAAGGAAAAATATTAAATGGTGATCATCACCATATAGCCTGCGATTTTTATAATTGCTATGAGCAGGATATTGACCTGGTTAAGCAGCTTAATATTCCTAATTTTCGTTTCTCTATAGCTTGGTCGCGTATTTTTCCGGATGGTACAGGCACTGTTAACCAAGCCGGTATTGATCATTACAACAAGGTTATTGATTATTGTTTAAAGCAAGGGATAGAGCCATGGGTAACTATTTATCACTGGGATCTGCCGCAAGCGCTTGAGCTAAGAGGCGGCTGGACAAATCGGGATGTTATTGAATGGTTTACTACATACGTAGCCCAATGTGCCAAAAGCTTTGGCGATAGGGTGAAGCATTGGATGATAATGAACGAACCCTCGGTATTTACAGGCGCCGGTTATTTTTTTGGTATCCATGCGCCGGGCAAAACTGGGCTAAAGAACTTTTTGCCGGCTGTACACCATACCACTTTAAGTATAGCCGCCGGTGCCAAAATGTTGCGAAGCATATTACCAACAGCCCATATAGGCAATACTTTCTCTTGTTCGTATATCGAGCCTTACTCTGATAAACCAAGGGATGTAAATGCCGCTAAACGGGCAGATGCTTTAATTAACCGTTTGTTTATTGAACCAATATTGGGGTTAGGTTACCCCGTAGCCGATCTTCCTGTTTTAAAAGGGCTGGAGAAATATTTTCAGCTGGGCGATGAGGATAACCTGCACTTTGATTTTGATTTTATTGGTGTGCAGAATTATACCCGCGAGATTGTAAAATATTCGTTTTTTACACCATATATACAGGCCACGCTGGTAAAGGCTGAGAAACGGAACGTGCCATTAACCACTATGCGGTGGGAGGTTTACGCGCCATCAATTTATTATATGCTAAAAAAATTCAATGCATATCCGCAGATAAAAAAGATATACCTTACCGAAAGCGGTGCGGCTTTTCCTGATACGGTTGTTAATGGCAAAGTTGATGACCCTAAACGTGTTGAATATTTACAGGAATATTTAAATCAAGTTTTAAAAGCAAAAAACGAAGGCTATAAAGTGGATGGTTATTTTATATGGACGCTGACCGATAATTTTGAGTGGGCCGAGGGTTATCATCCTCGTTTTGGGCTCATATATGTCGATTTTAAAACACAGCAACGTATTATCAAATCATCCGGGCAATGGTATGCTGATTTCCTGGGGTAATTTGCCTTGTGCGGTTGCGTTTGATATAGGCAGGCTGATAAAAAAGATAGTGCCGCCTTCGTTTTTACTCTCAAACCATATTTTACCCTGAAATTTTTCCATTATCTGCCGGCATATAGATAAGCCGAGCCCAAATGACTTTTCGCCGGATGTGCCCAGCCTTTGCGCGGCGGTAAACATATTGAAAACCTGGTCTTTTAATTTTTCGGGTATGCCGATGCCATTATCTTCCACTGCTATGATTATTTGCCTATCTTCCTCAGTAACCTTTACAAAAATTGATGCACCTGTAGGGCTGAACTTTATGGCATTACTGATCAGATTACTTATTACGCGCCATATTTTTTCGCGGCTTATGTATAGTTCCTGCTGTTTGTCCAGAGGGTTTAGAAATATTTGCTGGCCTTTTTCTACCGCCTTAAAACGCAGCAGCTCAACGCTATTGTTTACTAACGAGTTAATATCTATTAGTTCTAACTTTAAGTGAACCGAAGCCATATTGGTAGCTTCTAAAATTTCGTTGATCAATTCAAGCGCGTTAACCGATGTTTCTTTTACCAGGTTTATTTGTTCTTTCTGTTCATCTGTAAATTCATCTTCGGCCATCAGGGTGGTTAAAGCGGCTATACCGCCCAATGGGTTTCTCAAATCATGCGCTACCGAACGTAATATGCGGTCTTTTTCATAACCGTTAAGCTTAAGTTCGTTTAACGTGTTTTCTAAAACCACATTCTGCTTATTTATTTGGTCATTTAACACATTAACTTTTAATATGTCTTTTTTTGATCTTTTCCAGTTGCGGTAAACCAATAATATGATGAACAGCGTCATCGCGGCAAATAGGGTTATTGCCAATAGGTATATCCGTTGAAATTTATATTTACTATTTAGCTCGTTAATTTGCCGTTGTTTTTCAAAAGTGTCTAATTGTTTGTTTACATCGCTCTCCCGCAATAGGTTTAGTTTTTTAATACTCGAATCTTTAAGCGTATTATAGGTTTCCAAATAATATAAAGCTTTGGAGAATTCCTTTTTTCGGACATAGTATTTACCCATTAAGCGGTTCCAGTTTGCCGTACCGTCGTCATTTTTTATAGTATCTACATGCGGACGCATACTATTTAATAAACTGAAAAGGGCGCTGTTGTCGTTATGATCATAATAAAGTTGGGCCAGTTTTATTTCGGCCAATTCGGCATCAGTATAATCATTATGCTTTTGCAGGTTTATAGCTATGCTTTTCTTTAAAAGGTTAATTGCACCGGTGTAATCACCTTTTAAAATTAGTACTTCGGCTTCGTTGCCATATATAACACCGCGGGCAACTTCAATCCGCTTTGTCTTGTTAGGAAATTGCGGCCCGTATTGATCTATAAACTTTAAAGCTTTATTAAAATAGGCAATAGCGCTATCTGTTTCATGATTATGTTTAAAACTTAATGCTATATTATCTAATAGCTCCTGGTTGCCAAAAAAAGAGTTAAAACTTCCGGTTGTTTTATCATTGAACTGGTAACTTTTCTTAAAATAATTTGCAGCAGCTTTATAGTTTTCCGTTTTATACATGATCATTGCCATACGGTAGTTATATTCAGCAAGCGCCCCGTTGTTTAAGTTGTTTTTACCAATAGTATAACCGCTAAAAAAGTACTGATAAGCATTTTTATATTGCTGCATTCTAAAATAAGCATCGCCAATAGCAAAATTTGCATCAATATAGTTGTTTACGTATTGTACATCATTGACGTCCTGGTTAGTAAGGTTTAACATACTGTCGGCGTACAGCAACGCTTTTTTATCGTCGTGTTTTGCTTTGTATTCAAAAAGATAATGAAATGAGTATGCCTTGATCTTATCATCAAGGGTTGCATTGTTGATACGTTTTAAAGATGAATCGAGGTAATGAAGCCCCTGCTCTAACCGGTTGGTCGCAAAAAGAACAGCCGCGCTGTCCATGACAGGTTTAAAAGCGGAGGAGTAGCCTGAAGCGCTTGTCGTTTTTTTTCCGCAGGAGTTAATAGAAAGTATAAACACAAGGCAAAAAATCATCCTTATGCAATAGTAAAAGCATTTTTGAAAGGTATCGTGAACAGGAACTGAGGCCATTGCTAATAGTTGTACAATATAGTACTTCCATTTATACCTGACAACATAAATATTAGGTATTCAAATAATTACGCTATTTAAAAGCCTCTTCGCCAGTAATATCCATGCCTGTTATCAGTAAATGGATATCATGTGTGCCTTCATAGGTAATTACCGATTCGAGGTTCATCATGTGCCGCATTATCGGGTATTCGCCGGTTATGCCCATGCCCCCCAATATTTGGCGGGCTTCGCGGGCGATATTTATAGCTGTTTCAACACTATTGCGCTTGCTCATGGAGATTTGAGCAGGGGTGGCCCGGTTCTCATTTTTAAGTATGCCTAACCGCCAAACCAATAATTGCCCTTTGGTAATTTCGGTGATCATTTCGGCTAATTTTTTCTGCTGTAGCTGAAATGCCGCGATAGGCTTATTAAATTGTTTGCGCTCTTTAGCATAACGCAAAGCAGTATCGTAACAATCCATAGCAGCGCCTAATGCTCCCCAGGCAATGCCGTAGCGAGCCTGGTTTAAACAACCCAATGGGCCTTTTAAACCAGATACATTGGGCAACAGATTTTCTTTAGGAACTTTTACATTATCAAAAACTAACTCGCCGGTGGCTGATGCACGTAACGACCATTTATTATGTGTTTCGGGTGTTGAAAAGCCATCCATTCCGCGTTCAACAATTAACCCTTGTATTTTACCGCTTTCATTTTTAGCCCATACTATGGCTATATCGGCAAACGGGGCGTTTGATATCCACATTTTTGCGCCGTTTAACAGGTAATGGTCACCGGCATCTTTAAAGTTGGTAGTCATGCCGCTGGGGTCAGATCCATGGTCAGGTTCGGTAAGGCCAAAGCACCCCATCAATTCGCCGGATGCTAATTTGGGCAGGTATTTTTTGCGTTGTTCTTCTGATCCATAAGCATAAATTGGGTACATTACTAATGAGCCCTGTACAGAAGCGGTTGACCGGATACCTGAATCGCCACGTTCAATTTCCTGCATGATGATGCCGTAAGCCGTATAATCCAACCCGGCACCGCCGTATTCAACAGGAATAGTAGGGCCAAAGGCACCTATCTCAGCTAACCCTTTTAAAAGCTGTTTTGGAAATTCGGCCCTTTGTGCATAATCTTCTATAATTGGGCTAACCTCTTTTTTTACCCAATCCCTTACCGATTTACGGATCAGTTTATGTTCATCAGTGAGCAATTCATCTAATAAGTAGTAATCAGGCGATTCATAAAAGTCAGTTTTTGGCATAGAAGTTATAATTGGTTGGGCAAATATAGTAGATTTCGAATTTCGGATGTTCAATTTCGAATTTAAGATTTTAATAATCATCAATAAAGACAAATTCGAAATTGAACATCCGAAATTCGAAATAAAAACAATTATTTTTGACGTATGATTACTATCGCCCTGCATGGTGCATCGTTTTTTGCTTACCATGGTTTTTATCCCGAAGAACAAAAATTAGGGAACCACTTTGTTGTTGATATTGAAGTTGGTTTTGAACCTAATGTGGATGTTAACGATGAACTGACCAATACCGTTAATTACGAGCAACTACACGCCATAGCTGCCGGACAAATGAAGCAAACCAGGAAGTTGATCGAAACTGTCGCACAAGGCGTTATCGACCAAATTAAAAGTAGCTTTATCAACTTAGAGCGCATACAGGTAAGCATTAAAAAGCTAAACCCGCAGTTGGGAAGCAAAGTTGACCATACCCGCGTAACCATTAATTATAACAAAGCATAATGGCCTACAATAAAATTACCGAAGAAATATTAGGCAAGATCAGGTTGATTGTATGTAATGATGCGGTTATTACCAGTCATGCCGACCTGGAGAAATATAGCCATGATGAAACGGAAGACCTGGCCTATTACCCCGAAGTTGTAGCCAAACCGCAAACGCCCGAACAGGTTTCGGCTTTAATGAAGCTTTGCAATGAGCACATGATCCCGGTAACACCGAGAGGGGCGGGCACCGGTTTAAGTGGCGGGGCTTTACCCATTATGGGCGGTTTGCTTATAGCCATGGAACGGTTTAATAAGATACTGTCTATTGATGAGCAAAACCTACAGGCTACTGTTGAACCAGGCGTAATTACCGAAGAGTTTATGAACCAGGTAGCTGCAAAAGGATTATTGTATCCAATAGACCCGGCAAGTAAAGGCAGTTGCTTTATCGGCGGTAATGTATCGCATGGTTCGGGCGGGCCAAGGGTGGTGAAATATGGCACTATAAGAGAATATATTTTGAACCTGGAAGTGGTTTTGCCATCAGGCGAAATTATATGGACAGGGGCCAATACCTTAAAGTATTCATCCGGATATAATTTAACCCAATTGATTATCGGATCGGAAGGTACGTTGGGTATTATTACAAAAATTGTAGTAAAACTTATCCCGCTGCCTACGCAAAATGCTTTAATGCTGGCCTCATTCGCTACCGATGAAGCGGCGTGTGGGGCAGTATCGGCTATATTCAGGGCTGGTATTATCCCTTCGGCGGTTGAGTTTATGGAAAGAAAAGGAGTGGAGTGGGTAATTAAGAATGACGGTATAATTTTCGACCTGAAGGATGATATTGAGGCATTCTTATTAATAGAGGTTGACGGTAATAATATGGATGTTGTTTTTACTGATTGTGAAAACATAAACGCTGTTTTGGAGAAGTTTGATTGCAAGGATGTGTTGTTTGCTGATTCGTCGGCGCAAAAGGCAGAGCTTTGGCGAATGCGGACAACTATGGCCGTATCGGTAAAATCAAATTCTGTTTATAAGGAAGAAGATACCGTGGTGCCGCGGGCCGAACTGCCCAAACTGATTAAAGGTATAAAAAGCATTGGCGCCAAATATGGCTTTGAATCGGTTTGTTATGGCCATGCGGGCGATGGTAACCTGCATGTAAACATCATTAAGGCCAACATGAGCGATGAAGACTGGACCTATAAACTGAAGGACGGCATACGGGAAATATTTGAACTAACCGTATCATTAGGCGGAACATTGTCCGGTGAGCATGGCATTGGTCTGGTTCAGAAAGAATTTATGCCTATAAAATATTCAGAAGTGCATTTTGAATTATGGCGCGGCATTAAAAAGGTATTTGATAAAAATGGTATATTAAACCCCGGAAAGATATTTTAATTGTCCGAACCATGATGCGTAGGATTTAAGGATGATAGGATTCCCGTCAGTTTGCATTGCAAAATCAAGATAATCCGTAAATCCTACGCATCATGGTTCAGACAAAAGTGTAATGCAATCAATAATTCACTAACTCAATAATTCAACACTATGATTTTTCACCTCGCCGCCGACGATCTACTCAAAATAGGGATGGCTGTTTTATGCGGCGGGTTATTGGGTATTGAGCGGCAATACAAAAACAAAACTGCCGGGTTTCGTACCATTATCCTTATCACCTTAGGTTCGGCGTTGTTTACCATGGTTGCCCAACACGCTGGCCTGGGGGTTAATATAAATGTAATTACGGGTATAGGTTTTATAGGTGCGGGGGTTGTTTTTAAAGATAATATTGGCGTAAGCGGGTTAACAACTGCATCGGTAATATGGGTTGCCGCGGCTATAGGCATGGCCATTGGTGCGGGTAATTTCGAGATCGCATTAGTTTCAACAATTGTTACGTTACTTGTTTTGATACTGTTTTCACTATTGGAGCGATATATTGACCAGGTACACCACGATAAACTTTATGTAATTGTTTTTAATTCAGATGATTTTGAATGCCTTCTTTCGGTAGAACAATCTATAACCAACCATCACCTTAAATTTATCCGTAGGCAGATAAACAAAAAAGATGGCTGTTTACAGGCCGCCCTTTTAGTAACGGGGCACCGGAAACATATTGCTGAGCTTGATGAAAAACTGTTATTAATGCCTAACGTAAAATCGTTTTAAATAACCTTATCCCTCAAAAGTGGCATGCTCATACAATGAAATCCGCCACGAGCCCTTGAAAGCTCTGCCGAAGGCATTAAAATTAAAGTATCTTTCATGGTTTGCGGGTCTAACTCATCATCCTCAAACTTTTTGAGCAGCTCCTTTACCTTGATGACTTTAAATCCGTTCTTTTTAAAAGCCTCAATTGTTTTATCGTTACGGTCGTAACCTAATACTACGCCTTCTTTTAGGGCCAGTAAGTTACAGGAATCTGTCCACTGTTCACGCGCGTCATAAGGGAAGGTATTGTTGCCTGAATAGATGAATTTTATCTTTTCTTCGCTTTGAAGGTCTTTTTCGCTGATATCGGTCAACAATTCTTCAATGCAATCAAAAGTTTTGGGTTTCTTTCCCGGCCTGAATTGTATAATATCAGTTTTGTTCTTTGATTTTTTATCAGCAAACCAGGATATAGGCTCCCGTTCTTCTTCAGCGCTTTCGGTAACAGATAGCGACCGCAGCAACACCCACATATTGCGTTTTACCTGGGTAAATACGGTGTCAATATGCATATAATCGCGCTTGCGCGGTATTTTTACAATAGTTATTTTTTTAACCACTTTATGCTCAAACAATAACTTAATAGCCTCATTTGCACCGCTGGTTGACGTACGCTCACTGCAACCAATTATTAAATGATCGGGGCTTACCATCATTACGTCGCCGCCCTCTAAAGTGGTTTTTTCATCATTGTCTTCGCCGGGGCGTAAAAAATGCTGAACGGTTTCAGGTATCTCTAATATATTGTCTTTATAAGCAGCAAAAAGCGGGTGGTTGAAAAATATATACCGTAATAAAAGTGTTTCGCGCGAACGTGCTTTTTTTGCAGGCTTGTTCAGCAACATAAAGTTATTGATAGCAATGCCAATATCCCTCGAAAAAATTAAATTAGGAATAGGCGCAAATATCATTTCCTCATTGCTTATCGAGCCTGAGATAAATATTTTAGCCAATTTAACAGGATCGGTATCTATCAATTTTTGCTGTAAACGGTAGTTGCAGCTTTCAATAGCGCAAACAGAAGCCACCAACTTGATTCGGATATCCGGCTCCTCTAAAATATCGGCCAGCAGGGTTTGTATTTCAATTACCTTGGTTGATGAATGAAAATCGGCATTATCAGGCTTAAAAAACGACCGGTTGTTACTGTCAATTTTTGGTAATTTACCTTTTATCTTGCCGGGGTCTAAAAAATAGAGCAGCAGTTTTACGTAATAATCGTACTCGTTTTTACGCATACTTTCCAGGTGCACAATGTCTTCAAATAGCCAATCCTGTGCTTTTGAGGGCACAACCCTGCCCAGGCCATCGTCTGGGCTGTGGATTAGCAGTGTGCGCAAATTGCCTATTTCAGAGGTTACATCAATCTTAAATTCGCTATCGCTAAGTATCATAAATGGTATGTAGATGGTACAAATCTATCATTTTTTTATTTCGAATATCGGATGTTCGATTTTGGATTTACTTGTCTATTCTTGTTTCTTGCGTTAAGGTATTTTATGGAATTTTGCTTCAAAGATCTTTCTGATTGGTCGTCTTTCACACTTCCCGACTAAAATCACTAATTTTGGCAGATGAATTTTATTATTGAATCTACCCTTAAAGCTGTAAAAGAATTATACCAAACCGATATTACTGCCGATGCTATAAGTTTGCAGGAAACACGTAAGGAGTTTGAAGGGCAGGTAACTATCGTTACTTTTCCGTTCACTAAGTTTTCGCGCAAATCGCCCGAACAAACCGGTAATGAAATAGGCGAATATCTAAAAAATGAATTAACGGAAGTTGCCGGTTTTAATGTGATCAAAGGGTTTTTGAATATCTCCCTTTCGGATGATTATTGGCTCAATAAGTTTTACACACATATTTTACCCGATGATTTCGCGGTTTTTAAACCTAACGGCCAAAAGGTAATGGTTGAATATTCATCACCCAACACCAACAAACCTTTGCATTTAGGGCATGTGCGCAATAACTTACTGGGCTATTCGGTTGCTAATATTTTAGCTGCCGCCGGGTACGAAGTAATAAAATCAAACCTGGTGAATGACCGCGGTATTCATATCTGCAAATCAATGCTGGCCTGGCAAAAGTTTGGCAATGGTGAGACCCCGCAGTCAACCGGTATAAAGGGCGACCACTTGGCGGGTAAATACTATGTGTTGTTTGATAAGGCCTATAAAGAGCAAATTGAGCAGCTAAAAGCAACCGGCCAAACGGAGGATGAAGCCAAAAAGAACGCGCCTATTATAAAAGAAGCCCAGGCAATGCTGCAACAATGGGAGGCAGGCGATAAGGAAGTTATCGATCTATGGAAAACCATGAATGGCTGGGTATATAGCGGTTTTGCCGAAACCTATAAAAAGCTGGGTGTTAGCTTTGATAAATATTATTACGAGTCGAATACCTACCTGTTAGGGAAAGATATTATTGAGGAGGGCTTGCAAAAAGGCGTATTCTTTAAAAAGGAAGACGGTTCGGTATGGATTGACCTTACTGCCGACGGGCTCGACCAGAAACTGGTTTTACGTGCCGATGGTACATCGGTGTATATGACCCAGGATTTAGGTACCGCCCAGCTAAAATATGACGATTATCAAATGGATCAGTCTATTTATGTGGTAGGCAACGAGCAGGATTATCATTTTAAAGTACTGTTCCTTATCCTGCAAAAGCTGGGTAAAACCTGGGCAAAAGGATTATATCATTTATCCTACGGTATGGTTGACCTGCCATCGGGCAAAATGAAATCGCGCGAGGGCACTGTAGTTGATGCCGACGACCTGATTGATGAAATGGAAAAAACTGCTAAAGATCATACAGAAGCATTAGGCAAGGTGGAAGATTTTGGCGAAGAAGAAAAACAGGAACTATACCATACCATTGGCATGGGTGCTTTAAAATATTTCCTGTTAAAAGTAGATCCTAAAAAACGCCTGTTATTTGATCCTAAAGAATCTGTTGATTTCCAGGGGCATACCGGGCCGTTTATCCAATATACCCATGCACGTATCAAATCAGTATTAAAAAGGGCTGATTATGAGGTAGGCAAAGCGATAAATATGCCCGAATTATCGGGCGTGGAGCGCGACATGATAGTTACTTTGACTTTATATCCCGATATGATAAGCCAGGCGGCGGATGGCCATAACCCCGGTATTGTAGCCAATTATGTTTATGAAGTGGCTAAAGTGTATAATAAGTTTTATCACGAAAAATCAATCCTACAGGCCGAAGATGATCAATTAAAACAATTTCGTTTGCAACTTTCGGCAGCCGCCTCAAAAGTGATTAGCAATGGGATGGGTTTATTAGGAATCCAGGTTCCTGAACGAATGTGATTTTCAGTTTTGAGTGGGCGGTTAGCAGTTAAATCAAGTTCGCAAACAGAGGTTTGGATTTGACACCTTTCAAAAAGTTGTCAAATCTTTTTAAAAGTCATTGAATATTAACTGCAAACTGCCCACCGCCTACTGCACACTCATAACTGCTAACTAAACCTATCGGCTACTACTAATTCCTTACTCCCGGCCGTATATTTATAAAACCCATTGCCCGATTTTACGCCTAAACGGCCTTCAGTTACCATATTAACTAATAACGGGCAGGGCGTGTATTTTTTATCATTAAAACCGGTGTATAGTACATTTAGTATAGCAAGGCATACATCTAAACCAATAAAATCAGCCAATTGTAAGGGCCCCATGGGGTGAGCCATGCCCAGTTTCATTACCGTATCTATTTCTTCTACACCCGATACATTTTCATCTAAAGTGTAAATAGCCTCATTTATCATTGGCATTAAAATACGGTTAGCTACAAAGCCCGGCGCGTCATTTACTTCTACAGGTACTTTATCAAGTTGCCTGGCTAATTTCATTATCATGGCTGTAACTTCTTTTGATGTTTCCTTACCCTTTATTACCTCAACAAGCTTCATTAGCGGCACGGGGTTCATAAAGTGCATACCTATTACATTTTCGGGGTGTTTGGTTATAGCGGCTATCTCTGTGATGGATATAGATGAGGTATTTGAAGCTAATATGGTATCCGTGCTGCATATATTGCTAAGTTGTTTAAACAGGTTTAGTTTTATATCCCGGTTCTCGGTAGCTGCCTCAACAACCAGGTCGGCATTTTGGGCGCCGGTTTGCAAATCGGTATAAATTTTGATATTGCCTAATGTGGCGGCTTTTTGTTGTTCATCAATAACACCTTTTTTAATTTGTTTATCCAGGTTTTTACTTATGGTTTCAACAGCCTGCTCTAATGCTTTATAGTTAACATCTATTAACGATACAGTAAATCCATATTGTGCAAAAGTGTGCGCAATACCATTTCCCATTGTTCCCGAACCTATTACCGTAATTTTCTTTAGCATAAAATATATTGTTTATTAGTCATAACTTTTAATAATAGCCTATAATATTTATTGATATTTATTATAACTTTTAATAATAGGCTATAATAAATACGGTCAACATATTGTCAAAATAGTTACCAAATGGTAACCTTAATATTACATCGCTTAATTAAATGCATAATTTAGAGCAAAGTATATTAACAAATAATTAATAATAAATTAAAAAAAACATGAAGAAAACTTTACTATTATTTCTTGTTTTGCTCAGTATTATAATAAGTAATACTTACGCCCAAAACAGAAAGATCACAGGAAAGGTAACCGGCGCCGATGATGGGGCTCCACTACCTGGCGTTTCCATTACCATCAAAGGTACAAACAGGGGGGTAATAACCGATGCAAATGGCCAGTTTTTCTTGTCAGCATCTCCCGGCGAAACATTAACGGCTACGTTTGTTGGCTATATTACGCTTACTGTGCCGGTAACAACGGCCACCACTTACCCGTTAAAACTTCAAACGGACACCAAACAGTTAAATGAAATTGTAATTACCGACTCGTACGGTACTTCAACAAAAAAAGCGTATTCAGGTGCGGCATCAGTAGTTAACGGGGCAACAAATGAAAACAAACCTTTTAGTACGCCTATGCAAGCTTTACAGGGTGAGGTTCCCGGTTTAAATATCAGTTCATTTTCTGGCGTACCGGGCGCAAACGTACAAGTTCGTTTACGTGGTGTGGGTTCAATCTCTTTAGATGCCAATCCACTGTATGTTATTGACGGTATGTTTATAAATGCCGGTAGCTTAAGCAGGCTTGCGACTACAAACAGCAATAGCGTATTATCTGGTATTAACGAGGATGATATTGAAAGTGTTACCGTATTGAAAGATGCAGCCGCGACTGCTATTTATGGTTCGCGCGGTTCAAACGGCGTAATTGTTATTACCACCAAACGGGGAAAATCTGGTAAATATACAGTTAGGGCCGATGGTGAAGTTGGTATAACCAATAATTTGCCTTTACCTGCTGCCGGCGTGCCGCTTAACGGCGCTCAATTTGGTATGCTTTTTAATGAAGGTTTAACCAATGCCGGTCAAAGCGCTGCTCAAATTGCCGCTGCCGACGCAAGTTACGGCATTGGCGGGCCCTCAAACAATTGGTATAGCCTGGTAACAAATCGCGGCAAACAGCAACAATATAATGTTTCTGTTAGCGGTGGGAATGAAAATACTAAAGTATTTTCTTCGCTTGGTTATTTTGATCAGCAGGCAACCATATTAGCTTCAAGCTTAAGGAGATTTACCGGTACAGTAAACATAGATCAAACCATTAGTAAAAGGGTAACTTTAAATACGGGTATAAATATTTCAAACACCAATGATTATGCACCTAATGACGGTGGCGCTTTTGCAAGCCCTGTATTAGCCGCCTATTTCTTACTGCCTAACCAGTTAGCATATAATCCGGATGGGTCATTAAATTCATCACATATTGGCAATACAAATTTCCCGGGCACTTATAACCCATTATATATTGCTGCAAATGATAAGCATTACTTATCACAAACCAGGATGTTGGGCAGCGCGCAATTGGTATGGAATATTTGGGATGAATTAAAATTCACCTCATTTAACAGTATCGATTATGATGTATTGGAAGAAAATTTTTACAGGAACCCAATATTGGGAGATGGAAGGCCGGTTGGTAATGGTTATGACTATTATACACGGTATTTTAACTACCTTTTTAGGAATCAATTATCCTATCGCTATAATATAAAAGGAGTTCAGGATTTTTATGTTGATGCAGCTGTGGGTTATGAAGCCCAGCGTAATGAAGAATATTTGATCTCTGCTCAGTCAAATGGTTTTCCTGCAGGCCAGCCAAGCTTAACAGCTTCTGTTAACGCTTCAACGCCTATTACAGGTAATGCCAGCTTTAACAATAAAGCATATACAGGCCTTTTCTCAATTGGAACTATTAACTATCAAAACCGGTATGTATTAACCGGTAGCTTTAGAAGAGACGGGGCATCCGTTTTTGGGCAAAACAATCAATATGGTAATTTTTATTCGGTAGGTGGTGTTTGGAATGTGGATGAAGAGGCGTTCTTTAAAACGCAAAACACCGTTTCATCATTTAAATTGCGGTCATCAATTGGTACAACCGGTAATTCTGCAGGTATAGGTTCATACCAGGCAAGACCTACGTCCGCTTATGGCTTTAATTATAACGGTGGTAATGGTCAGGATTTTAATACCATAGGTAACACCGCCTTAACCTGGGAGTCCTCCCAAAAATTTGATGTTGGCGTTGATGTCGGTTTTTTTAAAAATCGTTTAACAGTAGTATTTGATTACTACAATACAACCGTTAACAAATTAATTCAAGCTGCACCGATATCACAAGTTACCGGTTTTAGCTCAATTACAGAGAATATCGGTTCTATGCGTAACCGTGGTGAGGAGTTCACTATTAAAGGTATCCCGGTTCAAATTAAAGATTTTACCTGGACAACGAATTTTAATATAGCCTTTAACAGAAACACCATATTAAAGTTGCTTAATGACGCACCATTTACAACAGGTTCATTCAATGTACAGGAAGGGCGTGATTTTCAAACCTTTTATTTGCGTGGTTATGCTGGTGTTGATCCTTCAAACGGTAATGCATTATGGTACACAGACGCAAGTAAATCAGCTACTACAAGTAATTATAATGCTGCTTTACGTATAAACAGGTTCCAGGCCGACCCCAAATATTTTGGTGGGTTTAATAATACTTTCAGCTATAAAGGTGTAACATTAAGCGCCGATTTCTATTATAACTTTGGTAATATGATTCAAGATGGATGGAATAATTACTTGTTAGACGGAAATAACTATACGTTTAACAAGTATGCTTATGAGCTGAACCGTTGGACTACTCCGGGCCAAATAACTGATGTACCTAAGTACGTTGCAGGTGGTATTCCGGGAAATGCCTCTAATTCAACGTCATCAAGGTTTTTATATTATGGCGATTATATCAGGTTGCGCAACCTGTCGATTGGTTATGATATCAAGAAAATTGATTATCTTAAAACACTTGGTATAAGCAAGTTGTATCTTTATGGCCGTGCTACAAACCTTTGGACAAAAACTTATGATAAACGTTTACCATTTGATCCGGAAATAGGTACCAGCGGTGCAAGTAATCTTGAAGTGCCACAGGTTAGGACATTCACAGTCGGTTTAAATGTTGGCTTTTAATAAATTATCAATATGAAAAATTTAAAAAATATCTATATTTTATGTGCGGCTGTTATTGGATTAACATCCTGCTCAAAATCATTCCTTAATGAATTACCGCCTACGGCCATACCTGTTACCTCTTCTATTAAAACGGAAGGTGATCTTTCTGATGCTGTAAATGGTATGTATTCAACATTGCGTTCAATTAACTCATTTGGTGGTAATATTCCCATTATAGGTGATGAACTAGCCGATAATACCTACGTTAGTTCAAGCAACTCGGGTTATTATCTTGCAGAAGAAAACTACGTGTTGATCTCAACAAATGCAGAAGCTGCGCAAATTTATAGCCAGTGTTACTATAGTATATTACAGGCCAACAGAATAATTGCCGCTCCAGTACCCGGATCAAATAATGTTTCTCAACTTAAGGGTGAAGCTTATACCGCAAGGGCATTAAATTATTTAATGCTGGTTAATTTTTTCGCTGCACCGGCTACAGTTAGTGCTGCCGGAGTTGGTGTGCCAATTATCACTTCACCTGAATATGTTACCGGCCCCTTTATAAAACCGTCAAGGGCTACAGTTGGCGCAGTCTATAAACAGATAATAAGCGATTTGGACAGCGCATATCTTATTATGCCGACTACCGGGACCACCCTGCATGCAACAAGTTCAGATTATATTTCAAAATATGCCGCAAAAGCAATTGAGTCAAGGGCTTATATTTATGAAGGTGATTATCCTGATGCTATTGCTGCAGCGCAATTGGTTGTTCAAAACGGTGGTTATACTTTAGTTTCAGCAGCTAATTTGGTTAGCTACTGGGATAACCCTGCCGCTATAACCAGTAAGGTTGAAACTGTATTTGAGCTTGAACTTAACCTGGCAAACAATAATGGTTTCCAAAGTTTTGATAATTTTTATAACCAGGGCGGATATGGTCAAAACCTTGTTTTTCAGGCCTTATACAATTTATATTCACCCACTGATTCAAGGATTAATTTATTCCTTTTAAATCAACCTCAACACGCCGGTGTAGTATTAAATAAATGGATTAATACTTTGAATGGTACCGACCGTGACAATATTAAGATTATCCGCTACTCGGAAGTGCTGTTGAATTTAGCTGAAGCCTACGCGCAAACAGGCGATAATGTTAATGGTCAAAAATATGTTAACATGGTTGCACAAACTCGTGATCCTGCTTTCTTAGGCTATACTGATATTGGTACCCAACTTGTAAATGATATTGTTAATGAAAAAAGAAAGGAGTTTGTTGGTGAAGGGTTGCGTTTATTTGATCTTGATCGTTTACAGCTAACCATAAACAGGCCAGCACAAACAGGTGCTATTAGTTTCTTAGCTACTATTCCTACTTCTGATTATCGTAGATTATTACCTATTCCACAAACAGAAGTTGATGCTAATAAAGCTACGGTTCAAAACCCTGGTTATTAATTTATCAGTTTGATTTACAATTTAAGCAAAAAGCCTCCGAATCCGGAGGCTTTTTGCTTACTTTAATTGTAATAGTGCGGATATAAATATTAATTTTATTAACTGTTAACATCAAAAAATTATGAGAAAAATCTTTTTTATAATATCATTTTCCCTGATGGCTTTTTATAATTGTGCAAATGCGCAAGTGGCATTAGGTATGCGGGGCGAGGCTTTTAATGATATTGCATACACTGAAGTGACAGGTAACCCATATTTAATAAATGACTGGATAGCGGGCTCAGTAATTTTAGAAAACAATCAAAAGGCGGCAGCCACTTTGAAATTTGATATAGTAGCAAATGCAGTACTTTACCAGGGTAAAAACGGCGAAGCATTAGAACTCAAAAATAAGTTCAGCAGCTTCACTTTAAATACTACTGTTACTGATGTAAGTAATATGAGCCCGCTTGTGTTTGTTAATGGCTATCCGGCTACCGATAAGCAAACCGAAGGTACATTTTACCAGTTAATTGGCGATGGAAAGATTAGACTGTTAAAATATTATAAGAAAACAATAGATGAACGCCCCGGAACCAGTTATACATCTTCAACAACAAAATCATTTAAATTAATACATGATTATTACGTTTTTAAAGATAACCAGCTAACCGAAATTCAACCCAATAAAAAGGCACTAACTAAGCTATTTGATGATCATGCTGCACAGCTCGACGCCTATTTAAAAACCAGCAATATTAATTTTAAGAACGATACCGATTTGCAGAAACTTTTTGCCTGGTATAACTCCTTAAATTAACCCCGTTTTTTACAACTCAATATGGTCACCGGCATCAATAATCGCCTTTTTATCAATTTTATTAAGCGGCGGGATATGGCCAAGTTGCTTTAGTTTGGAGTATGCTAAAATGTATTCTTTGGCGTAATTATCCTCATCGCCATTAAATATAATGCCTTTAACGGGTATATGGTATTGTTTTAAAGCTAATGCGGATAATAAGGTATGATTGATAGCCCCCAGGTAATATTGTGATACCAGTACCACTTCGGCATTTAACTGTTTTATCATATCAATAATTAAAAAATCAGCGGCAAGCGGTACCATTAGCCCGCCGGCGCCTTCGATAATCAGTTGATTATCAGTTTCTGGAAGTATAATTTTACCTGGCTCGATGGTTATATTGTCAATCGCGGCTGATTTATGAGGCGAGTAAGGTTGGGTTAATCTGTAAGCCTCGGGATGAAAAAAAGATTTTGTATTGGTTATTAAACTTTTAACTTTTAAGGTATCGCTATCGTCCAAATCGCCCGATTGTATGGGCTTCCAGTAGTCGGCTTTTAGTTTTTCAACCAAAATAGCCGAGATCATAGTTTTACCTATGCCTGTGCCGATCCCGGTAATAAATAATGGTTTAGGCATTGGTGAGTTTATTTATGGTATCTGTTAATAATAGTATTTCGCCTGTGGTATTAAAGGCGTGTAAACATATCCGTATCCTTTCGCTACCCTGCTGAACGGTAGGGCTGAGGATGGCGCGGACATCCAGCCCATTGTTTTGTAATTGCAATGCTGTTTCCTTTGCCCGTTCATTGCTGTTTAACAGGATGCATTGAATGGCACTATCGCTTTCAATTAAAGGGTAGAGGCTGTTTGCCCTTATGTTTTCTTTAAATAAACGGATGTTGTTTTTCAAACGCTCAATCCCATCCGCCGAATTTTGCAATAACCGGTAAGCCGCTTTTACCGAAGCAATTTGATGAAAGGGGGCGGCAGTAGTATAAATAAATGAACGTGCAAAATTGATAAGGTATTGCCGTAAAGCATCACTGCCCAATACAATGGCCCCATGGCAGCCCAATGCTTTTCCAAACGTAACTATTCTCGCAAACACACGTCCTTCCAGTTTTAGCTGGCATATAAGCCCGTTTTTGTATAAGCCAACAGCATGGGCCTCGTCCACAATTAAATGTGCATTGTATTGTTCGGTTAACTCCAATAATTCTAACAGAGGTGGGGTATCGCCATCCATAGAATACACACTTTCAATAACCACGTAACAAATACCCTTTGCCTGCTTTAATTTAGCCTCCAGGCTGTTAAGGTCGTTATGTTTAAAAGTATATCGGTTGGCATAGCTTAACCGCGCACCGTCAATAATAGAGGCATGTATCAGCTCGTCGGTTATCAAAGTATCGCCCCGTTGCGGCAGGGAGGAAAATAGCCCCAAATTGGCATCATACCCCGAATTAAATATTAACCCGGCTTGGCTATTATGGTACGCGGCTATCTGTTTTTCTAAATCCTCGGTATAGGTTAAATTACCCGAAATTAACCTCGACCCGGTAGCGCCATTTAAAACAACGCCACTTTGGCTAATCTCTTCATCGATATTGTTTTTAAACACCACCGACCGGGCAAAACCCAGGTAATCGTTTGAGCAAAAGTCAACGAGCGTGTTTTCGGCTTTCAATGTTCGGTAAGCACCTGATAGCCGCCTTTCGGCCAATCTTTGTTCAATATAGTTATGTGCCGGTCCCAATTGTTAAATTTCGGCTAAAATAAAGAAAGCCCCGGTTTATCGGGGCTTTCTTTTGATGTTAATTTAATTAGCGTTGTGGGGGAGGAGGAGTACCACCGCCGCCACCGCCTTGTTGCATGCGGGCGCGCATTTCATCCTGTTGTTTTTTCAGGGTAGCTGCTTGATCTGGAGTTAATACCAAAGCAAGTTTAGCATTTGTAGCAGCCATGATTGGAGCCCTTCCTGCCCTCATTGCAGTCCTGTCGCCATTAGCAGCGGTAGCTAAGCTATCATTGCTTTTCTTTTGAGCAGTATAGATAGCCAGTACTTTAGTAGCCTGGTCGTCAGTTAGTGCCAACGAAGTTTTTAAAGCAGCAGTTTGCTCTTCCGGGCTTCTTTGCTGCCTTCCACCACCGCCACCACCCTGGGCGCGGCTAAGCGTGCTGATACCTAATACGATGCAGCACATTAACAATAGTTTTTTCATTTTTTTAAGTTTTTAGTGTTTTAAAGTATTTGATAAAGATATACGGTTAAGGTTTAAAACGCAAGATGTAACTTAATTGTTGCTTACTATTTGGTTAAAAAGGTTGTAGGGGTTGTAATGTGTTGATAATAACGTTGGTTATTTTATAGCGTGTTACAACTATTTTAAC
>JABDBT010000041.1:19815-20116 GCA_013288465.1 Bacteroidota bacterium
GTTGTAATGAGTTAAAATAGTTGTAACACGCTATAAAATAACCAACGTTATTATCAACACATTACAACATCTCCAACATTTATAACCTCTACAACTAATTAACCCCCTTCTGCATATCAGCAATAGAACGTTGCATTTGCGCCATCATGGCGGTAAGGCTTTCCATGGTAGGCTCGGGTGTTGGTATGGGTAAATGGGTAGAGATATAGGCTTTGGCTTTCCACAGCTCTAAAATATCTTCGGCGTTAATTTCATAAGCGTCATATACCGGGTTATCCGAAACTAACTTTAGTTTTTTATT
>JABDBT010000042.1 GCA_013288465.1 Bacteroidota bacterium
ACTAAAAAAAATCAACCCGTTCAGCGCGTTTCGGGGGTTGACCCGTGAAAAATGGGCGCTGGGTGCCACTATTTTAACGGGAAAAATGATCGGGCTGTCATTAGTGGTAGCTGCAATGATGATTTTACCGGGAATATTCGGCACAGCGGCCCATGCAGCCGCGCCTGCAAAACCTACTGACCTGGAAACATCAATGATGAATTCAATTAATACGGTTTGGACCCTGGTGGCAGCCTTTTTAGTATTTGGTATGCAGGCGGGCTTCGTAATGCTTGAAGCAGGTTTTGCACGTAAAAGAGAAACCGTAAACGTTTTAATGGAATGCGTTTATGATACCTGTCTTTGCGGTATATTGTTTTACGCTGTAGGTTATGCTTTTATGTTTGGACATGGCAACGGCTTTATTGGCTGGGGCGGACTTGGTGCCGACGGCAAAACTATTACCAATTGGTTCTTCTTACAGAACACCCCTGTAACTTACGAAACAACCGGTATCCCTATTTTGGCGCACTGGGTATTCCAGTATGCGTTTGCTGATACTTGTTCAACCATAGTTTCGGGTGCCATGATCGGCCGTACAAGTTTCCGCGGAGATATTTTGTACAGTATAGGTATTACCGGGTTTATCTACCCAATAATTGGCCACTGGGCCTGGGGACCCGATGGTTTCCTGGCTACCATGGGCGCAAAAGGATTTTTCTTACCGTCATTAGGACAAGGTTTCCGCGATTTTGCAGGATCAACAGTAGTACATACTATTGGTGGTATTGCTTCATTGGCGGGTGCTATTGTATTAGGCCCACGGTTAGGGCGCATTTTTGCCCGGGACGATAAAGAAAAAGGCGGTATGCCGCCCGGACATAATATGGCAATTGCCGCTTTTGGTACATTTTTGCTATGGTTTGGCTGGTACGGTTTTAACCCGGGCAGCACACTATCGGCTATGGACGCATCAGGCATTGGGCGTATTGCAGCCAATACAACTATAGCCGCCTGTACCGGTGGTATGGCAGCTATGTTAGCCGGTTTATGGTGGGGAAAAACCAAAGGCAAATTTGATTTGGGCTTTACCTTAAATGGTGTACTTGGCGGCCTTGTTGCCATTACCTGCCCTTGTTACTGGGTTAGCCCGTTGGGCGCGGCTTTACTAGGCGCAGTTGCCGGGTTTGTGGTGTATGCAGGTATGTATGTGATCGAGTGGTTCCGCATTGATGATCCGGTTGGTGCAGTTTCTGTACACGGTTTTGCAGGTATATGGGGAACATTATCATTAGGTTTATTTGCTACAGGCCAATACGGAGCAACAGGCCCTACAGGTGCGGATAACAGCGCACCGGTTGCCGGCTTATTTTATGGCGGCGGTGCAAGCGTACTTGAAGCGCAGGCCATAGGCACCTTTAGTATTGCCATAGCGGTATTTGTGGTAACCCTTATAATGATGTATGTTATCAACAAGTTACCTGCCCCATGGAGGTTACGTGTAGAAGAACATGGCGAAGCAGGTATAGGCGGCCTCGATATGTTTGATCATGGTATTGAAGCTTATGCGCCTCAAGATGATGATATCAGCCTGAGCGACCTCTTTGATAAAGGTGTCAAAGTTACCGCTTAGCCTTAGCAACTAACTCAATTGCCCTTGTGTGGCTGAAATTAATTTCTTAATTACTTTCATCCTACTATCAGCCACACAAGGGTTTTTTAAGATTACAATTTCGGGGAGATATTTATTGAATTGATACATTTAATTCAGCCGGATACCCCTATGTAAAAAAATAACCAACAACAATCAATCAACTATTTATCAATCAATAACTTATCATCATGAAAAAAATATTACTATTATCATTACTTGCCCTGTCTGCAATAGGTTTTAAGGCACAGGCTTCAAATATGGCTGTCGATACGGGAAAAGTAGTTCCTGATCCGCCTTTGGTTATATCAGGTTCGGTAGATGCTTATTATAAATACGATTTTTCGGGTCAGAAAAACAATATCCCTACCAGTTTTGCCGGCGACCAAAATTCATTTTCAATAGGTATGCTGGACCTGGGTTTAAAAAAGAAGATCGGTAAGGCTTCTTTTGTAGGCGAGGCATCATTTGGGCCACGCAGCGACCAGTCAATACCTGTTGCGGGTTATCATATCCAAAACCTATACGTTTCATACGATGTGACCGATAAATTTAACCTTACAGGTGGTTATATGGCAACCTTTATTGGTTATGAGGTTATTAGCCCGACAGGAAATTTTAACTATTCAACTTCGTACCTGTTTACCAACGGCCCGTTCCAGAATGCAGGTTTTAAAGCAACCTACACTTTCTCGGACAAAGCCAGTTTAATGGCCGGCATTTTTAACGATCAGTGGAACGTTTACCAGGCAGCTCATAAAATCGGAACTTTCGGGGCACAGTTAACGCTTACACCTGCTAAAGGCTGGACAGCTTATATTAACGTGATCACAGGTAGCAACAGCACACCAACCTCAGGTACAGAGGTTGATTTGACCACTGCTTACCAAATTACCGATGCCTTTAAGTTGGGTTTAAACGCGGCTGATTATTCTGCTTCAAACGGAGCAGGCACAGGTGGTTTTACCGGTGTAGCCTTGTACCCGCAATTAGCAGTATCGAAAGACGTTACTTTAGGGCTAAGGGGTGAAGTATTTAGTACTAAATCGGGCACGTTTGCAACCGCAGGCCCTGCCCCGGGCAGCTCAGTAACCGCGTTAACTTTTACCGCAAATATCAAATCGGGCCCGTTAACTTTAATACCCGAAATAAGGTTAGATAACGGATCAAAAGATATGTTTTATAGCAGCGCCGCTAAACTCCCTAATACTACATCAGCTTCGCAATTTTTGATAGCTGCTGTTTACGCATTCTAAATAAATTATAAATCCAAAGTTGAAGCCGCCTGTATGGGCGGCTTTTTTGGCATAAAACAGCTATAATTAAAAATTTAGTTATATGTTTACAATATTAAATGCTGTAAATACGTTATTATATAAAATTAAATTTCAATAATTATGCTTATCTCAAAATTTGATCTATGCAAGTCCGAGTGGCTCGAGCTTGTATTCGCTAAACGCAACAAGGAGTATGGCGCTTATTATTTAAGGCAGCATTATGCCGATAATATAGTAAAGTCCATGGCAATTACCTTTCTTAGTGTAACAGCGCTTACTTTTACATGCGGCATGCTTATGCGGCACCCTGCTGATTTAATTAAAATAACGGTAGTTCCGCTTACGCCAATAGTGCCGACGCAGCCAGTTGAGCCCAAAAAGGAAATTCAGAAACCGGCATCCCCTGCGCCAAAACAATTGGTTAACATGATAAAGGATGCTACGCCGGTTGTTACAGCAGATATACCCAAGGTTGAACCGCCGAGGCAGGATTTACTGAGAGAAGAGAATGTTGGCCCTGTTGATATTAAGATACCCGGCGGTGACAAAGGAGGCGGAATTATTGATGATGGGGCAGGAGCGGGTACAGGCACGGCAAAAACTCCTGAAATTGTGTACTCTGCTAATGACGGGTTACTTGAAGTTATGCCCGAACCTTATGGCGGGGCAGCAGCATGGGCAAAGTTTTTGCAAAAGAACTTAAGGTACCCGCATGAGGCATCAGAAAAAGGAATAAGCGGAAAAGTTTGGATAAGCTTTATTATTGAAAAAAACGGGCACCTTTCATCGCTCGTAGTAGAGCGGGGCGCGGGATACGGTATGGACGAAGAAGCTTTGCGTGTTTTAAAAATGGCGCCACCCTGGAAACCCGGCATACAAAACGGGCAACCGGTAAGGGTAAAATATACGCTGCCGCTTAATTTTGTTTTAGATAGTAATTGAGGGTGAAAGCTGAAAGCAGAAAGGTGAAAGGTTGAAAGATAAAAGGTGAAAAGAATATCCAATCTTTTCACCTTTTGTATTTCGAGGCGTTTTATAAGCTATGCGGGGAGATTATTAAATTGTCTCATTCCGCATTTTATCTTCCGCAATCCGCATTTATGCTAATTCCGCATATTGATATATTGCAGGGGCTGGCCAAAATTATCGCCGCGGCATAAGCTGATCACCGCTTGCAGGTCGTCAATTTTTTTGGCCTGAACACGCACCTGGTCGTCCATGATGGAGGCTTGTACCTTTAGGCCGCTGTCTTTTATCTTTTTAACGATCTTTTTGGCGGCTTCTTTATCAATGCCCTCCTTGACTTTAATTTCCTTACGGATCATATTGCCCGATGCATATTCCTCATCGCCAAAATCTAACGCATTGGGGTCGAGGCTCTGTTTAACCATACGGCTGATGATCGAATCCTGAATGGCTTTAAGGCGCATATCGTTTTCGGTGACAATAGTTATGGTATTGGTTTTTTTATCGAGGTCAACCGTGCTTTTTGAGTCGTTGAAATCATAACGGTTCAAAATTTCTTTTTTGGCGGTATTGATGGCATTATCCAGCGTTTGTCCGTCTATTTTGCTTACTATATCAAATGATGGCATAATTGTTTATTTATGAGTTGGTGCGCAAATTTAAGGTATAAAACTGATAAACAAAGGGTATAGTCTTCAGCACCCTCTAAATCTCATCCGTCAATAGGCTGAGAGGCTTTTTGGCTTGTCCCCGGTTTGCCGGGAATATAACTCATTAATAAAACATTCAAATATACCAATGAGTTAATATTAAGTTAACAAATAAATAAGCAGCTTTGCAATTGCGGCTGAAGAGCAGGCATAATATGGATATTAAACGCGCACCTTTAATTAACAGGGAGATAAGCTGGTTATATTTTAACGACCGGGTTTTGCAGGAAGCTGCCGATCCGACTGTCCCTTTGATTGAGCGGATAAAATTCTTAGCTATATTTTCATCAAATCTTGATGAGTTTTACCGGGTGCGAGTAGCTACCCTAAGCCGCCTGGCCAACCTGAACGAAAAGGCTAAGGAAATTTTAGGGTATAATCCAAAAAAGATCCTGAACCAGATCAAAAACATTGTTGTAAAGCAGGAGCGAAAGTTTAATAATTTGTACGAGAACATTATTGTTAAACAATTAGCCGAAGAGAAGATATTTATCCTGAATGATAAACAACTAAATGTATCGCGGGGTGCATTCGTGAAAAACTATTTCAGGGAAAAGCTATTGGCCACATTAGTGCCTATTATGCTGGATAATAGTTTAAGCCTGCCCGAATTGAGGGACCGCGCTATTTACTTTTTTGTAAAGCTGACCAAAAACAAAAAAGTAAGGTACGCCCTGATCGAAATTCCGGACAATGTATCAAGGTTTACTGTATTGCCAGATACCAATAACCTGAAATTCATTATTTTAATGGATGACGTAGTTAGATATAACCTGGAAGACATCTTCTTCATTTTTGAACATGACAGTATTGAAGCCTATTCCATACAGCTTACGCGCGATGCTGAACTTGATCTTGATAAGGAAGTAAGCGGAAAGTTTATTGATTCGTTGGCTAAAAGCCTGCAAAAACGACGTAAAGGCAAACCGATGCGTTTGTTATATGACTCAGATATGCCGCTGGATATGCTGACATACCTGGTTACCAAAATGGGTTTGCACGGTGAAAGCCTGATACCGGGTAACCGCTACCATAACTTTAAGAACTTTATCAGTTTCCCTAATGTTGGCCGCCCCGAATTGGAGTATGCCAAATATATACCATTGCCTGTTGCCGATCTGTCATTTGGCAAAAGCTTAATGGGCATGATAGCTAAGCGCGATTACCTGATCAGCACGCCTTACCAATCTTATGATTATGTTATCCATTTTTTACGTGAGGCGGCTATTGACCCAAAGGTTAAGGAGATTAGCATAGCTGTATATCGTTTGGCCGAAAATTCGAGGATCATCCATGCCCTTATCAACGCGGCAAAAAACGGCAAAACTGTGACCTGCCTTGTTGAACTACGTGCCCGGTTTGATGAACAAAATAACATTACCTGGAGCCGCCGGCTGGAAGAGGAGGGGGTTACCGTGTTGTACGGAATAGAAAACTATAAAGTACACTCAAAAATTTGCCTGGTTAAGCGTATTGAAAAAGAAAAACAGGTTTATTATGCCTGCTTATCTACCGGAAATTTCAATGAAAAAACTGCCCGACTATATGCCGATCATACGTTGCTTACCGCCGATAAGAGAATAACCGGCGACCTGGTGATAATTTTTAGGGCATTAAACAAAAATATATTGCCTAAAGGGTTGAAGAACTTAATTGTATCGCCCATTGATGCGCGGCCAGCCATATATAAGCTGATTGATACAGAAATAAAAAATGCCAAAGCAGGCAAGCCGGCCTATATGGTGTTAAAAATGAACAGTCTTGCTGATGAGCAGCTTATAATAAAGCTATACCAGGCTAGTAATGCCGGGGTTAAAATCCAACTGATCATAAGGGGGATGTGTTGCCTTGTTCCGGGTATTAAGGGTTATAGCGAAAATATTGAAGTAATAAGCATTGTTGATAAATACCTCGAACATTCGCGGGTGCATATTTATTGCAATGGCGGTAATGAATTGATGTACCTCACCTCGGCCGATTTTATGACGAGAAACATTGATAGCCGTATTGAAGTGGGTTTCCCGGTTTATGATAAAGCGTTGAAAAAAGAGATACGTGATATTATTGATATACAACTAAACGATAATACAAAGGCGCGAGAAATTAACAGCCACAACACCAATAAGTATCATAAAACACGCTCGGAAGTGCCTTGCCGCGCACAGATAGACATTTATACATACCTAAAAAATAAACAACAAATAAATTGAGATACGCCGCGATAGATATAGGTTCAAACGCAGTAAGATTGCTTATTGCTGATATTATTGAAAACAATGGATCGGTTTCATTTAAAAAGAATACGCTGATAAGGGTGCCGTTACGATTGGGTGATGACGCGTTTTTGGATCAGCATATTTCTGATAAAAAAGCTGCTGACCTGGTGAAAACCATGCATGCTTTTCGCGGCTTGATGGATGTTTATAAGGTTGTTGATTACCGGGCCTACGCTACATCGGCCATGCGCGAAGCTAAGAACGGGGCCGATGTTGTTAACCGGATAAGAGAGGAAGCCAACGTTGACCTGCAAATTGTACAAGGGCAAAAAGAGGCTAAAATAATTTATGCCAGCCATGCGGAGCAAAATATTGATAAGAGCAAAGATTACCTGTATATTGATGTAGGTGGCGGCAGTACAGAGCTATCGTTATTTTCGGCAGGGGAGTTGCTGGCCTCTAAATCATTTAATATTGGCACTATACGCATATTAGATAACCAGGATAAAGACGAAACCTGGGATGAAATGCGCGATTTTATCCGCGAAAATACCCGCCAGTTTAAGGGCCTTGCAGGTATAGGTACAGGCGGAAATATCAACAAGTTATATAAATTGGCACAGGAAAAAGATAGCGCGCCATTAACATTTGGCAAGTTGAAATCGCTATCGAATTATTTGAATTCGTTTTCGCTGAAAGACCGTATAAATGTACTGGGTTTAAACGCCGACAGGGCCGATGTGATTTTACCTGCATGTGATATTTATATGTCGGTAATGAAATGGGCCGGGATAAAAAACATATTCGTGCCCAGTGTAGGCATGGTTGATGGTATTATTCAGCGCCTTATCGAAAAAAACTTTACTAAATGAGGTTAAATTAATTTAAATAAATTGTTTAATTATTAAAAAAGTGTTATTATATTTGTGTTGCCCTTTATAGGGCATGTTTTTCATAGGTAGATGTAGGGTCGAGTATTTATATTCGACCCTTTTTTTGTGTCCAGCCCAAGCCCCCTCTAAATCTCCCCCGATAGGGGAGACTTGCCCCACACACAGCCCGCATCTATAGAAACATTAAAAAAAAACAATCAAATAAGTGATAACTATTAGGATGAAAATGTTTATAGTTATAAAAAATTAAAAAGTCTCCCCTGCGGGGGAGATTTAGAGGGGGCTTATACAAGGAGTTTAGTATGAACAGAAAGATCGTTATTGCAATTACAGGCGCCAGCGGGGCTATATACGCGAAGTTATTATTAGAGAAATTACAACAGCTAAGCAGCCAAATAACTGAAGTTGCGGTTGTAATGTCGGACAATGCTAAACAAGTATGGGAGTTTGAATTGGACAATAAGGACTATAATAACTTCACCTTTAAATTTTACGCCAAAAACGACTTTATGGCGCCATTTGCTTCCGGGTCGGCAAGGTTTGATACCATGGTAATTGTGCCCTGCTCAATGGGGACATTGGGCCGTATCGCTGCAGGTACATCAGACGACCTGATAAGCCGCGCCGCTGATGTTATACTCAAAGAACGCCGCAAACTGATACTGGTAGCCCGGGATACGCCTTTAAACCTGATCCATATCCGCAATATGCAAACCGTTACTGAGGCGGGTGGCATCATCTGTCCCGCAGTGCCGTCATACTATAGCAAGCCAAAAACCATTGAAGAGGTTGCAATGACCGTTGTAAACCGTATTATAGATCTGATGGGGCTGGAGAATGAGAGTTATAGATGGTCTGAGTAGTTAAATTTCGGAATGCGGAATGTTGAATGCGGAATTGTGTTAAGGAAGGGAGCTCATAAATCCGAAATCGAACTTTCGAAATCCGAAATAAAAAATTCCCTATCTTTGCGGCTTAATGAACAAAAAAGTTGCTTTTTATACACTGGGTTGTAAACTGAATTATTCAGAAACATCAACTATTGGCCGTCTTTTTAACAAAGCAGGGTTTGATACGGTTGATTTTTCAAACACCCCGGATGTATTTGTTATAAACACCTGCTCGGTTACCGAAAACGCGGATAAAAAGTGCAAAAAGATAGTTCAGGAAGCGCTAAAAATATCGCCCAATGCCTACGTAACCATTGTAGGATGCTACGCGCAGTTAAAGCCAAAAGAAATTGCCGATATACCGGGCGTGGACATGGTTTTGGGCGCTGCGGAGAAATTTCAGATAGTTGATTACATTACCGACCTGACCAAGACCCCCAAAGCAGTGGTTTATAACCAGCCGGTTGCCGAGGCAAATGAGTTTGTTTCGTCGTGGTCGTTCGGCGACCGTACCCGAACGTTTTTAAAGGTACAGGATGGTTGTGATTATTCATGTACGTTTTGTACTATCCCCTTAGCGCGTGGCAATAGCCGCAGCGATACTATTGAAAACGCAGTTAAACAAGCCGAACAGATCGCAGCATCGGGTGTAAAAGAAATTGTGCTTACGGGGGTAAACCTGGGCGATTTTGGCATTATAGATGGCAAGCGCGAAACCAAATTCTTCGACCTGGTTAAAGCATTGGATGAAGTGGAAGGCATTGACCGGATACGTATCTCATCTATAGAACCGAATCTTTTAACGGATGAAATTATTGAATTTGTAGCCGCATCTAAACGGTTTGTGCCACATTTTCATATTCCGCTGCAATCAGGCTCTGATAAAATATTAGGCTTAATGCGCCGCAGGTATAAGCGCGATTTATATGTAAACCGGGTAGCTAAAATTAAACAGCTAATGCCCGATTGCTGTATTGGGGTGGATGTAATTGTGGGCTTCCCCGGCGAAACAAGAGAAGACTTTATCGATACCTATAATTTTTTAAATGAGCTGAATATATCCTATCTGCATGTGTTTACTTATTCAGAAAGAAAAAATACATTGGCTAAGGAAATGAGTGGCGTTGTGCCGGGCTCTACCCGTGCCGACAGGAGCAAGATGCTGCATATATTATCTGATAAAAAGCGCAGGGCCTTTTACGATACACAATTAGCTCAAACAGCCGAAGTTCTTTTTGAAGGGGATATAAAAGACGGTTTTATGCATGGCTTTACCCGTAACTATGTTAAAGTAAAAGCCAAGTACGACCCTATACTGGTAAATGAACTGAAAAACGTTTACTTAACTCAAATTTCACCTGATGGTGACGTTGAAATTACCGAAAGCGAAGAAATATTAACACATTAAGGGTATATTCGCTGCAAACTATTACCTATGTTTCCAACCATTACGTCGCTTATTAAATATCTTACCGGTTTAGATATTTTACTGCCTGTACAAACTTTTGGGTTTTTTGTAGCCATAGCTTTTATGGCCGCCTACTGGGCTTTTACGCAGGAGTTTAAGCGGAAAGAAAAGCTGGGTTATATCCATCCGTTTGAGAAAGAGGTAACCGTTGGCGCTAAAGCTTCGGCTGCAGAGCTGGCCGGTAACGGCCTGTTTGGCTTTATATTGGGTTATAAGCTGGTTGATATGATATTTAACTATCATGCCATGATCGATGACTCGCAGGCTTTTATTTTATCCCTGCGTGGTAATTGGATAGGCGGGATACTGCTTGCAGCCCTTTTCGCATACTGGGCCTACTACGAAAACAAGAAACAAGAATTGCCGCAACCTGTAACCAAGAAAGTTTTGGTACACCCTTATGAGTTGATGGGTACCATACTGTTGTGGTCTGCGGTATGGGGATTTATTGGTGCCAAAGTGTTTAACGCCCTTGAAAATTGGGGACAGTTTATGAGCGACCCGGTAGGCATGTTAATAGGTTTTGAAGGATTAACTTTTTATGGTGGTTTAATTTGCGGCGGCATAGCTGTTTTATATATAGCTAATAAGCATGGCATTAAACCTTTAAATATGCTGGATATTGGCGGGCCGGGCATGATGCTTTCTTATGGCGTTGGCCGTATAGGTTGCCAAATGTCGGGCGATGGTGATTGGGGCGTACCTAACCTTAACCCTA
This sequence comes from Bacteroidota bacterium, assembly GCA_013288465.1. Next base: position 10,769 of record JABDBT010000042.1, read on the forward strand.
AACCTCATTGGTTAAGCTGGGCGCCTGATTGGATGTGGTCGTTTAAGTTTCCGCATAATGTTAGCCATGAAGATTCAGGTAATATTATACCTGATTGCGTTGGTAAATTTTGTAATGAATTAAAACTCCCTGTATATCCTACCTCATTTTATGAATCAGTTATTTGTATAGCGCTATTCCTGTTTTTATGGAGTATCCGCGATCGTATTAAAATACCGGGTATCATGTTTGGTATTTACCTGGTATTAAACGGTGTTGAGCGCTTTTTTATTGAATTGATAAGGGTTAACACCCGTTATAATGTGGCCGGCATAAGCTTTACACAGGCCGAAATGATCTCTCTTTGCCTAATAGTGTTTGGCGTAGTTTTAATTACATCAGGATTAAACCGCAGGGAGAAAACAGCATCAAATACGCATGGGTAAAAAGTTATGGTATAAGCTGGAAAAAAACCAGTTAGCTCGGTTTGTGCTTTCAGCAGGTGTAGGTTTTTTGGTAGATATATCCATATTTTACTTATTGTACCATAATTTGCTCACACAGAAACGGTACCATATATTCGGTACAGAATTTCGAAACTCGACCGTTTCATTAGCCATTTCTTATTGTTTAGGTGTGGTGGTAAATTTTCTAATTACTAAATACCTTGTATTTACTGAGTCCACTTCCTCGTCGGGCAAACAGTTCTTTCGTTTTGTATCTGTAGCCATTATTGGTTTTTTTGCAAATTTGGGTGTAATAGATATTCTAATCCATTATTTTAATATGTATCCGCCATTAGCACGCCCGGTGGCAATGTTAAGCTTGTTTTTTGCCAGCTTTTTTGTGCATAAGTTTTTTTCGTTCAGTTTATCATTAAGGCATCAGCATGTCCCTCAAACAAGTAACAGAGCAAGTAATTGACCTTTCAAAGCAAGTTGGCGCTTTTATCAGGGAGGAAAGAAATAACTTTGATCCTGATAAAATTGAGTATAAAGGCTTAAATGATATGGTATCCTACGTGGATAAAACTGCTGAGGAAAAAATTGTAGCCGGGTTAGAAAAGATATTACCTGAAGCCGGTTTTATTACCGAAGAAAAAACCAGGAACAAAATAGCCGATAGATATAATTGGATAATCGACCCGCTGGATGGCACCACCAATTTTATACACGGCCTGCCCGTATTTTCGGTAAGTATAGCGTTAAAAGAATATGACGAGCTGGTGGCAGGTGTAGTTTATGAAATTAACCAGGATGAATGCTTCTACGCATGGAAAGGCGCGCCCGCGTATTTAAACGGGAAAGAGATCAAAGTAAGTAACTGCCCAACCATAAGTAATAGTTTAATAGCAACCGGCTTCCCGTATTACGATTTTGAAAAGCAGCCCGAATATATTGAGCTGTTTACGTACCTGATGAAAAACTGCCACGGTTTGCGCCGTTTAGGCTCTGCGGCCGTTGACCTGGCTTATACAGCTTGCGGGCGTTTCGATGCTTATTACGAATACAATTTAAACGCCTGGGATGCTGCTGCCGGAGTTGTAATAGTAAGACAAGCCGGTGGCGATGTCGTAAACTTTAAAGGAGGCAACGAGGTATTGGATATAAGGCAACTTTTAGCTACCAACAGGAAGATGACAGGGGAGATGCTGGAGGTGATAGGGCGATATTTTGTCTGAACCGCTGATTAAGCTGATTAAATGATTTAACAGATCATAGATTTCGGCGATATTATCAGCGTAATCCAAAAATCAGCTTAATCAGCGGTTCAGACTATTATAATGCTTCAGATATCACCTCAGTAACTTCGGGCACCATGCGTTTTAGCAGGTTTTCGATACCGGCTTTTAGGGTTACCGTTGATGATGGGCAGCCGCTGCATGAACCGCGAAGCTCGACAGTTACCACACCTTCGTCAAATGATTTATAGGTAATGGCGCCGCCGTCCTGCTCAACAGCCGGGCGTACGTAGTCGTTTAGTATTTGCTGTATTTTAATTTCGGTATCGGTGCCTTCAAAGTCGGTGTTTTCAACATGTTCTTCCTCCTGTACCTTTAATTCAGCTTCAACGGCGCCTTTTACAAACTCTTTAAGTATGGGTAAAATATCGTCCCAGGTATCACCCTCAAATTTGGTTACCGTAACAAAATTACTGGCGAAGAATACGCCGTTAACAAATGAAAACTTATATAATTCTTTGGCAAAAGGCGATTTTTCGGCGCTTTCCCTTGTAGCGAAATCTACACTTCCGTTGATCAGCAATTTGTTCACAATGAACTTCATTGTGGCCGGGTTAGGTGTAGATTCAGTATATACGTTGATATTCATCTTGATCTTATTTAAAATTGAGTTAACAAATTTAGGCAGGTTTTTGATTTAATGTATGCGATTAAATTGTTATGACATTTAAATGTGCAAATGTGCGGATATGCAGATGTGCACATCGTAAATAAATGAGGATATAATTAAACAATTGACAAGCAACTGCACATCAAATTCCTGTATAATTAGATGGACTTATCTTTTTAATCTCATTCTTTACAGTATCACTTATAGATAGCGTTTCCACAAATTCAGCAATAGTTTGCGCGTTAACTTCGGTATTGGTGCGTGTAAGCTCCTTTAATGCTTCGTAAGGGTTTGGATACCCCTCGCGGCGCAGTATAGTTTGTATGGCTTCGGCAACTACCGCCCAGTTAGCCTCCAAATGCGCGTTTATTGCGGTGGTATTTAATAATAGCTTATTTAAACCTTTAACGGTCGATTTAAAGGCGATTAATGTATGCGCAACCGGTACGCCTATATTTCTTAATACGGTTGAATCAGTCAAATCGCGTTGTAATCTTGACACAGGCAGCTTAGCGGCTAAATGTTCAAATAAGGCATTAGCTATACCTAAATTACCTTCGGAGTTTTCAAAATCAATTGGGTTTACCTTATGCGGCATGGCTGACGAACCTATTTCGCCGGCTTTTATTTTCTGTTTGAAGTAGTTCATGGAAATGTAGGTCCACATATCCCTGTCCAAATCGATAATAATATTATTGATCCTTTTTAAGGCATCGCATTGCGCGGCAAAATTATCATAATGCTCTATTTGCGTAGTAAACTGCGAGCGTTTTAAACCCAATACTTCATCAACAAAACTATTGCCGAACGCTGCCCAGTCGATAGTCGGATACGCTACATTATGCGCATTAAAATTGCCCGTAGCCCCGCCAAATTTAGCCGAATAAGGCACTTGTTGCAATAAATGCAGTTGATTTTCCAACCGCTCAACAAATACTTGTATCTCTTTCCCCAAACGGGTTGGCGATGCAGCCTGGCCGTGGGTATGGGCGAGCATGGGCAATTCGGCCCACTCTGCGGCATAATGTTTTAATATGCCTAAAAGCTCGTTAAACGCCGGGTAATAAACTTCGGTTAAAGCCAGCTTAAAGGTATAGGGTATGGCGGTATTGTTAATATCCTGCGACGTTAACCCAAAGTGGATAAACTCTTTATAGGCCTGTAGATCAAGTTTGTCAAATTGTTGTTTGATAAAATACTCAACCGCCTTAACATCGTGGTTAGTTATTTTTTCTATTTGTTTAATGCTTTCGGCATCGGCCTCAGAAAAATTTCTGTAAATATCACGTAACTTTTCTGGTACAATTGAATCCAAATCCCGTAGTTGCGGAAGCGGATGTTTGTACAAGGCTATAAAATATTCCACTTCAACAAACACCCTGTATTTGATCAGTGCGTATTCCGAAAAGTAGTCGGCCAGGCTGGCAGTAGTATTTCGGTAACGGCCATCAATAGGAGAAATTGCAGATAGTGGGGTAAGCGTCATTATTTATGATTTTGCGCAAAGGTAATAATTTGAGAGCAGTTTGCAGTAAGCGGTTTGCAGTTTGCATGGTAAACGGGTAAAATAAACGGTAGCTTTTACCCTCTCTTCGCTTCGCGGTAAAGAGGCCAGGAAAAAGTTTTTATGTGACTTGATGGTGTTAAAAAAAAGTTCTTTAAAATAAATATTCAGGAAACTTTGAAATCTAAAAATGTTTCCATAGTTTTGCGTCATTAATATAATGACACAGACAGACAGAATAATAGAAGGCGGGGAGGAACTGTTTTTAAAAGCAGGGATCAAGAGCGTGACGATGGATGATATTGCCAAACATTTAGGCATGTCGAAAAAAACCATCTACCAGTTTTTTAAAGATAAAAACGAACTGGTTATAGCTTTGGTTAAGAAGAAATTGCAGGACGATGAAGACCAGATGTGTGCCATCATCAGCAAATCTGGCAATGTGATTGAGGAAATGATCAATATGATGAAATGCTCGGAAGAGATTTTTTCGCGGATAAACCCCATTGTGATACACGATATGCAAAAATATCACCCGGAGGCATGGAAGCATTTTCAAAATTTTAAAGCCGAAGTATTGGTACACACTCTGGAAGAGTTGCTGACCAAAGGAATAAAACAAGGCTATATAAGGCCTGATATTGATGTAAAGATCATCGCGAGAATGAGGGTAAGCCAGGTAGAACTGGGGTTTAATATTAACATTTTCCCGGTTGCTGAATTTAGTACCTGGAAAGTGCAATATCAATTTTTGGAGCATTTTAACTATGGTATATGTACCCTTAAAGGATATAAGTTACTAAACCAGTATAAAAACATAAATGATGAATAATTTAATACTGCTGACATAAGGTTGTCATTTAGAAAAACTTATTTTGAAGATCATGTCCAATTTAAAGAAAGTCGATAGTTATATAAAAAAATAAAATATGAAGCATAAAATACGTTTAACATTCTTACTGTTTGCAATTACCTTAAGCAGTTATGCGCAGCAGGCGCCCCCGGCAAAACGGGGCAATAATTTTACCCTTGCCGACTGTATTAACTACGCATACCAGCACCAGGATTCGGTTGTGAATGGCACTTTGGATATAAAAAGCGCTGACTATAAAATAAAGGAAACCATAGGTACAGGCTTGCCACAGGTAAATGGTACAGCGTCTTTCCAGGATTTTTTGAAACCACCGGCAACAGTAGGGCCAAATTTCTTTGTTACGCCAATCAATCTTTCGTTACCATTAATACAATTTCCATTTGGCGCTGTAAAGTATAACAATACCTACTCGTTAACAGCCAGCCAGTTATTATTCAGTGGTACATTTTTGGTGGGTTTGCAGGCGGTTAAAACATTTAAGGAGCTTTCACAACGCAGTTTGGTACGTACCAGGATTCAAACTAATGTGAGCGTGACCAAGGCCTATTACCAGGTATTGGTAAGTAACGAGCAAATAAAACTGCTTGACGCTAACATAGCCCAGTTAAAGCAGCAATTAGATCAAACTACCCAGCAAAACAAACAGGGATTTGTTGAAAAAATTGATGTTGACCGCGTTGCAGTTCAGTATAATAATTTAACCACCAACCGCGAAAATATAATACGCTCATTAGTATTAAACTATGAGATGCTTAAATTTCAAATGGGTATGCCTATTCAGCAAGAAATAACACTTACTGATAAACTGGATAATGTAAATTTAAACCTGCAGGTTGCCCTGGGTAATACCGATACCGCGGTTTATCATAACCGCATTGAATATAGCTTATTAGAAACAAATGTAAAGCTTAACCAGCTGGATGTGAAAAGTAAAAAGGCGGCATACCTGCCCACTGTTAACTTAAATGCCGGCTTTGCTGAAGTATTCCAGGAAAATCAATTTAAGTATTTATACAACCATAATTATCCTGATAGTTATATTGGTTTAAGTATCAACGTGCCCATTTTTAACGGCAACCAGCGTACCAACCAGTTAAGGCAATCAGAAATTAATGTAATGAAGGCAAAAAATGACCTGGACAATGTTAAAAATGCCCTTAGTTTAGAGGTCAGCGCTGCCAGCATCAGCTTTTACAACAGCATTCAATCACTAAATACACAAAAACGCAGCCGCGAACTTGCCCAGGAAGTTTTACATGTTTCTACTATAAAATACCAGCAGGGGGTAGGGTCGAGCATTGAAGTTACGCAGGCGCAAGCCGAATTGGAGAACGCCGATAACCAATATATACAGGCACTATACAACGCATTGATAAGCAAGGTTGACCTTGACAAAGCTTACGGACGAATTAACTAAACTAAACCACACATTGAAAATATAACGATATGAAAAAATTAGTGTACATAACAGTAATATTAGCCCTGGCGGCATGTAACAACAAGCCAAAGGACAAAGCAGCCGAATTAGTCGACCTTAAAAAACAAGAGGCCGAACTGTCTGCAAAAATTACAAAGCTGCAATCAGAAATAGGCAAAACGGATTCGGTAAAAAGCACCGATGTTAGCGCTTTTACAGTTAAGGCCACAAAATTTACCAACTACGTAAATATACAGGGCCGTATTGATGCCCAGGAAAATGTTACGGCTTATCCGCAGGCATCGGCAGTTATTACAGCTATTAATGTAAAGGTGGGCGACCATGTAAGCAAAGGCCAAACATTGGTACAGTTAGATAACAGCGTACTACGCCAAAACATTGAACAGGCGCAGGCACAAGCCTCATTGGCTCAAACGCTTTTTCAGCGCCAAAAGAATTTATGGGATCAAAAAATTGGTACCGAGGTTCAGTTTTTACAAGCACAAACTAATGTGCAAACTACCGAAAAGCAAGTGGCTTCCTTACGTCAGCAGGCTGATATGTACCGCATTGTATCGCCAATAAACGGAACAATTGACCAAATGGATTTGAAATTAGGCCAGATTGCTACACCGGGCGCAGCGGGTATCAGGGTAGTAAATGCTGATATCTTAAAAGTAAAGGCTGATGTACCGGAATCTTATTCGGGGAGTATCCACCAGGGCGATAACGTTAAAATTTTAGTGCCCGATGCTAATGACTCGGTAACGGCCAAAGTAACCTTTGCCGCAAAAGTTATTGACCCGGCTTCGCGCAGCTTTGCTATTGAAATAAAATTGCCATCAGGCAGCAAATGTCGCCCCAACATGACCGCGGTTTTGCAAATTGCTAATTACAACAACAGCAATGCTATTGTAGTGCCCGCAAAAGCTGTTCAAAAATCAGAAAACGGCGATTATGTATTCATCAATGTAAACGGTTTTGCAAAGCGTAAAATTGTTACCGAAGGCGCTACATCAAACGGGATGATAGAGATAAAATCAGGCGTGGCCGCAGGCAACGTTGTGATAACTGAAGGAGCAAGTGAACTGGAAGACGGCGATAAAGTAACTGTATTACCTGGTAACTAACCACCAATAACTGATTTTAAAATGAAAGACCAGGAAAAAGAATTTGGGCCCTCAAGTTGGGCCATTGATAACAAACGGGCGGTTTACGTATTAATATTTTTAATTACGCTGCTTGGCTATATAAGCTATTCGAGGCTGCCAAAAGAAAACTTTCCGGATATTACGATATCTAAAGTTTTTATCACAACGGTATATAACGGGCAATCGCCTCAAAATATCGAAACGCTGGTAACCAGGCAGCTCGAAAAGCAATTCAAATCGCTTAAAGGGTTAAAAAAACTAACCTCAAATACGCAGCAAAATGTTTCGGTAATAACAGCAGAATTTAACGCTAATGTTAGCATCAGGGATGCCAAGCAGGATGTTAAAGACGCGGTTGATAAAGCTAAACCCGATTTGCCTCAAAATGATAATAATTTAAAGGAATCGGATGTATCTGATATTGATGTGGCCGATCAGCCGATATTGAATATAAACGTATCAGGCGATTATGATCTTAAAAAGCTGAAAGAGTATGCGGATAACCTGAAGGATGATATTGAAGCGATGAAGGAAATATCTAAAGTAGCCGAAGTTGGCGCTTTGGAACCTAATATCCAGATCAATATGGATATTAACAAGATGACTGCAGCCCAGGTAAGCTACAATGATGTTATCCAGGCTATTGGAAATGAAAATATCATATCTACGGCAGGTACGCTGGTTGATAATGGCATACAACGTGCCATTGATATTAAAGAGGATTTTAAAAGCGCCGATGAAGTAGCGGCAATGGTGATCAGGAACCCGCAGGGAAAAGCCGTTTACTTGCGCGATATTGCAAGTATAAAAGATGGTTTCCAGGATCAAAAAAGCTATGCCCGCTTAAAAACGCCGAATGACCCCAATTTTAAAAATGTAATTACGCTTAACGTAAGTAAAAGATCAGGAGAGAACCTTATTGAGGCATCTGATAATATTTACGCGCTTATCAAACAGAAACAAGCTACTGTTTTCCCTAAGGGATTAAATATTACGGTAACCGGCGACCAGTCTGACAAAACACGGTCAACATTAAACGACCTGATTAATACCATTGTTATTGGTTTTATTTTGGTAACCATTATCCTGATGTTTTTTATGGGGAGCACCAACGCCATATTTGTGGCGCTCTCGGTACCGCTCTCGTGTTTTATAGCGTTTTTATTTATGCCGGTGATAGGCTTTACGCTCAATATGATCGTACTATTCTCGTTCCTGCTGGCTTTGGGTATCGTGGTGGATGATGCCATTGTGGTAATTGAAAATACGCACCGTATTTTTGCCAACGGCGCAGTGCCGATAACTAAAGCGGCAAAAATAGCGGCAGGTGAAGTGTTTATGCCTGTGTTTTCGGGCACTATGACCACGCTTGCACCGTTTGTGCCATTAGCGTTTTGGAATAGCCTTATCGGTCACTTTATGTTCTTCCTGCCTATAACGCTTATCATAACCTTATTAGCTTCGTTGGTAGTGGCTTATATCATGAACCCGGTTTTCGCGGTTGATTTTATGAAACCGCATTATGAAGGTGAGCATGATCATCCAAAGTTTGACCGTAAGGTTACGCGTACGGTTATCATTATGGGTTTAGCTGCGGCAGTTGGTTATATGATAAATGTTGGCGTGGGCAACTTCGTTATATTACTCATTGTACTTTACCTGTTTAACCACTTTGTTTTATTGAAGGTGATTGACAGG
>JABDBT010000043.1 GCA_013288465.1 Bacteroidota bacterium
TTAATTTAATTATTTTTGTATTAAACAGGTGGAGGAAAAGCAATGAAAGCAAATATTTCTAACAACGGGAGCTTATTTAAAGCACATAAATCATATACACCTGAGGAAGTTTTTGCCGCAGGTGGGACAACTGCCTTTGGCCTCAAAATGAATAAAAATAACGAGGCATTGATCAAAGCATTGGAGAATGCCCCTACACCTGAACCTTTTACTCAAGAGGAATGGGACGACTTAATGGTTCAGCTTGAAAAAGACAAATAATGAATCTTATACTGGATACCAATATTATCCTTAACATTATAAGAGCGAAAGATTTTGTTGCAATTATAAATTTTATTAATCCCGAAGGTTCAAAACTTTATATTTCTATAGTTACTGAGGCTGAAGTTAAATCACTAGCGCTAAGGAATAAATAGGGAATTAATAGATTAAACATCCTCGACGACTTTCTAGAAACTGTCAATATAATTGATATTAATCAGTTATCCGTAAACATTTATACCGAAATAGATGCTTATTCGCAACGTTTAAACCCAGCGTTTGAAGATTACCCTTTTGATACACCGCGCAATATGGGAAAGAATGACCTGTGGATTGCTTCACTTACGGCCTTGTTAGGCTTACGGCTTATAACTACAGATGCAGATTTTGATCACCTTAACAATGTTTTTTTCGAGGTTAGGAAAATGAATAATGTTGATTTCCTTCCTTTCTTTTAACATAAGCGATTGCCATGATGGCATACAATCAGCGAAATCCAAAAATCAGCTTAATCAACGGTTCAGACACTTACCCCATCATCCCCTCAAACCGCTCCCAAAAACCATCATGCGGTACCGGGGCAATAATTAGCACAGGTTCTTTTTTTACCGGATGTATAAACTGCAATTTACGGGCATGCAGGCAAATGCTTTTGCGCAGGCTGCCGCGTGGATAGCCATATTTATTATCGCCCACAATGGGGCAATCTAAGGTGGCCAACTGTACCCTTATCTGGTGCGGCCGACCGGTTATGGGGTCAACTTCAATTAAGTAATAGCCGTTAAGCTCGCCAACCAGGCGGTAGTTTAATTCAGATCGTAAACTGCCGGTTACCTCATGATCATGCGCTTTGGTTACGTTTTTTTGCGGATTTTTAACCAGCCAATGCACTAAATTCCCGGCTTCGGGATAAGGCTTTTTGCGCACAACAGCAAAATAGGTTTTATGCATTTCGCGGCCTTTAAAAAGCTGGTTAATGCGCTCTAATGCTTTGCTTGTTTTGGCAAATAAAATCACACCGCTTACCGGGCGGTCTAACCGGTGTACCACGCCCAAAAATGCGCCGTTAGGTTTGCTGTATTTTTTAGCGATGTATTTCTTAACCTTCTCATCCAGCGGCTCATCACCGGTATCATCAACCTGTACAATATCACCCGCGCGTTTATTAACCGCTATTAAATGATTATCCTCAAAAAGAATATCACCATCGGTAACATCGTAAGGCGTATATTTAAATTCAGGTTTCTTCATGTTGTTTTTGAGTCCATGGTCCATGGACGATAGACCATTGTTTTAATTATCATGCAGTTACCATGGACTATCAACCATGGACTATTGACTTAAAACTAATACTGCTCCTTCTCATCCGGGAAGCTTTTGGCTTTAATATCACCAATATAGTTTTTTATAGCGCCATCCATTACGTCATACAGATCGGCATATTGGCGTAAAAAGCGGGGTTTAAAGCCTTTGTTAATACCCAGCATATCATGTATCACCAAAACCTGCCCGTCGCAATGGCGGCCTGCGCCAATGCCAATGGTAGGTATATGCAGGCTCTCCGAAACCGCTTTAGCCAGGGTAGCCGGTATTTTTTCGAGCACTATGCCAAAACAACCTAACTCCTCCAGTTTTAAAGCATCTTCCTTTAGTTTTTGCGCTTCGGCCTCATGCTTGGCACGTACGGTATAGGTGCCAAACTTATAAATAGATTGCGGTGTTAAACCCAAATGCCCCATAACGGGTATGCCTGCGGTAAGTATGCGGGTTACCGACTCGGCAATTTCAACGCCGCCTTCCAGTTTCACGGCATGTGCGCCCGATTCTTTCATAATACGGATAGCCGAATTTAACGCCTCTTTTGAATTACCTTGGTAAGTGCCAAAAGGCAGATCGACCACCACCAAAGCCCTTTTTGCCGCCCGTACTACCGACGATGCATGGTATATCATCTGGTCGAGCGTAATAGGCAGGGTGGTTTCATGCCCGGCCATCACATTTGAGGCCGAATCGCCCACCAATATGATATCCATACCCGCATTATCAACAATGGCAGCCATCGAAAAATCATACGCGGTAAGCATGGCTATCTTCTCGCCACGGGTTTTCATTTCCTGCAATATATGGGTGGTGATCCTTTTAACTTCTTTATGTACAGACATGGCGGAGGTGTTTTGTGGCGACAAAGTTATGATTATTTTATTTCGGATTTCGGATGTTCGATTTCGGATTTATTTTTAATTTATTCGTTTATTTAAACCGCTCAAAAATTCACTTTGCATTTTCAGAAAACAGGATGATTAACTAAACAAAACATAACCAATAGCTGCAATAACTTCCATCAAAAAAGATGCTCAAAACAGTTTTTTATAGCCACTTAAAAATGGATAATTAACAGGCAAAAACCGTATAAATAAATACGTTGATTTACCATCAAATTGACGGCAATAAAAAATTCGAAATCGAACATCCGAAATCCGAAATTTCTTCCTATTTTTGCGCCGTGAATCGGAAGGCTTTTTTACTTCATTTTCCAATCTGTTTTCACGGCACGTCGTACCAGGCCAACCGTTATTTTAACTATTCAATTTTTTTAAGCAATGACATATCTCACCAAATTACCGGCTGTATTATTATTAGCTGACGGTACTGTTTTTCATGGTAAAGCTGCCGGCAAAATGGGGACCACCGCCGGCGAAATTTGCTTTAATACCGGGATGACCGGTTACCAGGAAATTTTTACCGATCCTTCTTACTTCGGGCAGATCATGGTGGCTACCAACGCGCATATTGGTAATTATGGTATTGCGCATGAAGAAGTTGAATCGGGCAGGATACAGATAGCCGGGTTGGTTTGCAAAAACTATAACATCGCTTATAGCCGTAAACAGGCTGATGAATCAATACAGGACTATTTCCAGGAACAAAATATTGTAGGCATATCAGATATTGATACCCGCCAGCTGGTGCGCCATATCAGGGATAAAGGCGCGATGAATGCCATTATCTCTTCCGAAATATTGGATGTTGAAAAACTAAAAGCCGAACTGGATAAAGTACCATCAATGGACGGCCTGGAGCTTTCTTCGCAGGTTTCAACTACCGAAACTTATACTTTCGGCGATGAGAACGCGCCTTACCGTGTTGCGGTACTGGACCTGGGCGTTAAGAAAAACATCTTGCGTAATTTTGATAACCGCGATGTTTACGCTAAAGTTTATCCTGCCAAAACTTCGTATGCCGAAATGGAAAAGGATTTTGCCCCAACAGGCTATTTTATATCCAACGGCCCCGGCGACCCTTCAGCTATGCCTTATGCCATTGAAACAGTAAAGGATATTTTAGCTGCCGATAAACCGATGTTTGGTATTTGTTTAGGCCACCAGTTGTTGGCTTTGGCTAATGACATCCCCACCAAAAAAATGTTTAACGGCCACCGCGGATTAAACCACCCGGTAAAAAATATCATCATTAACCATTGCGAGGTTACTTCGCAAAACCATGGCTTTGGCGTGGTGCCCGAAGCTGTTAGAGCATCTGATAAAGTGGAGATCACCCACGTTAATCTGAATGATCAATCTATCGAAGGTATCCGTGTAAAAGACAAAAAAGCATTCTCCGTACAATATCACCCCGAATCATCACCCGGCCCGCATGATAGCCGGTATTTGTTTGATGATTTTATTGAGATGATGAAGTAAATATCTCGCCTGGATATGTCTGAAAATAATAAAAAACTGAAAAAGAAATTAATTATTCTGACAGGAATACAACAAGGCATTCAAGAAGTTAAAAAAAGCAGGAAAGCAGATAAAAGTTTACAAACCTTGTCAGACTTTTTAAGTGAAGGCAATAGTTAAAATTACCGATAGCTTTTGATGAAGCAGAGAAGGATTGTATTAAATATAAAAGCGCCTTACATATTAAGTTATGTAAGGCTTTTTAATGATATTTGATTATTGAGTGCCTTATTATGAATAAAAAAACCAAAACCATACTCACAACAATATTGCTAATTATGGCTTTGTTCCAGGGGCCGTATTTTTACTACCATACATCGGGATTTATTAAAATGCTAATGTTGGTGCCTTTTGGCTCAATTGGGTTATATCTAACTGTCTATCTTTTAGTAAAACTGATTAAATACAAATCAACAAATACAAAATATCATATTATAGGTTTAACATTTGCGTTCATTTTCGGAATTTTAACAATTAGGGGAGACGTAATAGAATATCTCGATTTTAAATTCAGAAAGAATGAAAGAAACCAAATTGTTGACCAAGTGAAAAAGGGCATTTTAACGCCAAATGGCCTGAATCATAATGGTATGTGTATTTTGCCCGGAAATCCGATATTTCCTGTATCCAGCGAAAATATGATTAGTATTAATAAAAATGTAAATGGCATTGTTTCAATTGAATTTTATATCGACGGTGGCTTTTTAGATCATTATTCAGCTTTCCTTTATACAAATGATCCCACTGAAACTTATGATTTGGATAATGGAATTGCAAATGCGTTTAATCGTACTGATAAAAAGCTTGATAACAATTGGTATAGAGTTGGATATTAAAAATGCACCTGTTCATCCCCCTCATCCTCTTCCTTCACCGATAAAATCCCCCATTTCACCTAATAGAGCTGTGCAATTATTGATTTACGAGGCATTTTTGACCTATAAATCAATAACAGAATGGAAACACTATTAACTATACCTTTATTATTAATATTAGCTAAGTTTCTTGCCCATGCCACTTTGGCCATCCATTTAATAGGCCACCTGGTAAAATAATACCAATTGCAGAGGTGTATCAAAAGTTCCTTTTAAAATACAAACTCGAAATTGTTTTTTCTTTGCGCACTTTGTGCCTTCACTTTGCGGCCTTTGTGGTTAATTAACCACAGAGGTCACGAAGAGTTTTCACAGAGAAACACAAAGCCTGTATTTTTGAAAAAACTCTACATAAATTTTATTTACATTTAGCAGAAAGATTGCTGTAAATTCAACTATAGTAACCCACTTTAGTAACATGACAAAACAACCTATTATTACCGTTAAAAACCTGGTTAAAAATTATGGCGATTTTACTGCCGTAAAAGGAATTAGTTTTGAAGTATATGAAGGCGAGATATTTGGCCTGCTTGGCCCAAACGGCGCAGGTAAAACCACCACGCTCGAAATTATTGAAACCCTGCGCGATAAAACCTCCGGCGAAATAACGGTTGATGGTTTTAATATTGAAACCGGTGCCGATAGCATTAAGCAACGCATTGGCGTGCAACTACAGGCTGCAGGTTATTATCCTAACTTAAACCTTTCTGAACTGATCGTTCTTTTTTTGCGGTTTATATGGTATAGATAAAACGCCGATGGAAATGCTGCAAAAAGTAGCATTGACTGATAAGGCCAAAGCAAAATACAAAGACCTTTCGGGCGGACAAAAGCAACGTTTTTCGATAGCTACCACGCTGATCAATAACCCGCGTATCATATTTTTAGATGAGCCCACAACCGGCCTCGATCCGCAGGCGCGCCGTAACCTTTGGGATTTGATCCGCGAGATACGCGATAGCGGGACAACCGTAGTAATTACCACCCATTATATGGATGAAGCTGAAGAGCTATGCGATAGGGTAGCCTTTGTTGATGGCGGCCATATCATCGGCATTGATACCCCCGATCACTTTATTGACGAACTGGTAGCATCAGGCTTCGAGCGTAAAAAACAAGTTAAACTGGCTAACCTCGAAGATGTTTTTATAAATAAAACCGGTAAGGAATGGCGGGAGGAGTAGCCCGGCCTCACCCTGCCCTCTCCAAAGGAGAGGGTTCTGAATTGTTTTTAATGAAGGACTAATACTAAAAATAACCCCGATCTTTACCCTCTCCTTTGGAGAGGGCAGGGTGAGGCGAAAAATAACCCCAAAATGAAACCATACAACAACTTACGTGCAACCCTGGCTATTGCCAAAGCAAGTTTCCGCTCAATTATCCGCAGCCCGTCGGCGGTGGTATTTAGCTTGGCGTTTCCGCTGATATTTATTATCGTGTTTGCCAACCTTGGCGGCGGCGGGGTTACGGTTGATGTAGGTGTAGCAAAAACGTGTGATACCACCGGCCCTATATACCAAACATTAAAGAAGATATCGGTAGTGCATTTGATAACCAATGAGTCCACCGACCAAATGGCCAAAAACCTTTCAAAAGGTAATATGGATGTTATTATTGATATTCAAAAAAACAATACCCGGCCGCCTTATACCCTTAATGTACAATACACTAATTCGTCGCCTCAAAAGGGCGGCATATTTAAATCATTGCTACAGAGTATTTTATATCAAATGAACAGCTATGGCAGTACCGCGCCCCCTGCTATGGCCGTGGTACGCGAAGCAACAGTTAAAGGCCGCGAGTATAAATATATTGATTTCATATTACCCGGTATGCTGGGCTTCTCGCTGTTAAGCAGCGGTGTTTTTGGTACCGCGTTCGTTTTCTTAAGCCTGCGTATTACCTTGGTTATCAAACGCTTTTTTGCTACGCCCGTAAGAAAATACAGCATAGTTTTGGGCGAGGCATTGGCCCGTTTGGTTTTCTCATTACTCGGCGCTTTATTTATTATTGCAATTGGACATTACTGGTTTGGCTTTACGCTGGTACACGGAATAACCACAGTGCTTAATATGCTTGTCCTTTCGGCCATTGGGCTCATTATATTTATGGGTTTTGGCTTTATCATATCGGGCATTGCTAAAAACGAAAGCAGCATACCGCCGCTTTCCAATATTATTACATTGCCGCAATTTTTGCTCTCGGGCACTTTCTTTTCCACATCTGCATTTCCAAAAGTTTTACAATCTATCAGCGACGTATTGCCATTAACACATTTAAACAATGCCATGCGCGAAGTTGCCTTTGAAGGCGCAGGCTTAGGCGAAATAACCCACCAACTACTCATATTAGGTATCTGGTTTGTTTGTATTTATGCAGTAGCCGTTAAAACGTTTAAATGGGAATAGATTGATTTCGAATTTCGGATGTTCAATTTCGGATTTATTTAAAGATTTTATGTTGGTGATTTTTAAGTACTACCAACACAAAATCATGTAAATCCTTTAATCCTATGAATCATGGTTCAGACAATAAATCAACGAAATCCAACAATCAGCTTAATCAGCGGTTCAGACAATTAATCGGTGAAATCAAACAACAATCAGTGAAATCTCATTTATTTCTTCATTATTTATTTGAAATTGTATCTTTGGTCGATTGAAAATTTTGAGTGTACTATTTACACTTAGTTGATAAAAACCGTAATTGCATAAAAATGAGCTTAATAATTGATGTCCATGCCCGCCAGATTTTAGATTCGCGCGGAAATCCTACTATAGAAGTAGATGTATTAACCGAAAATGGCTTTGTAGGCCGCGCCGCTGTTCCGTCAGGAGCATCAACCGGTATCCACGAGGCTGTTGAACTGCGTGATAACGATAAAGCTGTTTATATGGGCAAGGGCGTATTAAAAGCCGTTGCTAATGTAAATGATGTGCTGGCTAAAGAACTACAGGGCATTGACGTTTTTGAGCAAAATACCATCGACAAAATAATGATCGAGCTTGACGGCACGCCCAATAAAGGAAACTTAGGCGCTAACGCCATATTAGGCGTATCATTAGCAGCAGCAAAAGCCGCCGCGCAGGAAAGCCGCCAGCCTTTATACCGTTATATTGGCGGTGTTAACGCCAATACGCTGCCTATCCCGATGATGAATATTGTTAATGGCGGCTCACACTCTGACGCGCCTATCGCGTTCCAGGAGTTTATGATCATGCCGGTTGGCGCGTCTTCATTTTCAGAAGCATTGCGCTGGGGAACTGAAGTATTTCATAACCTGAAAAAAATATTACACGATCGCGGCCTTACAACAACTGTTGGCGACGAAGGTGGTTTTGCCCCAACTTTTGACGGTACCGAAGATGGTGTTGAAACCATTTTAAAAGCCATTGAAAAAGCAGGCTATAAACCCGGTGAAGACATATGCCTTGCATTTGACTGCGCAGCGTCTGAGTTTTACAAAGACGGCAAATACGATTACACTAAGTTTGAGGGCGAAAAAGGAGCTATCCGCACCAGCGCCGAGCAGGCAGAGTACCTGGCGCAATTAGCAGAAAAATACCCGATCATTTCTATTGAAGATGGTATGGCCGAAGATGACTGGGCCGGCTGGAAAATGCTTACCGACCGTATTGGCGATAAAGTGCAACTGGTAGGTGACGATTTATTTGTTACCAACGTAACCCGTTTACAAAGAGGTATTGACGAGCATATTGCCAATTCCATCCTGGTAAAAGTTAACCAGATAGGCAGTTTAACCGAAACTATTAACGCGGTAACCTTGGCACAAACCAATGGTTATACATCTGTAATGAGCCATCGCTCTGGCGAAACTGAAGATTCAACCATTGCCGATCTTGCCGTAGCCTTAAACTGCGGACAAATAAAAACCGGCTCGCTATCCCGCTCAGACAGGATCGCTAAATACAACCAGTTGCTGCGTATTGAAGAAGAATTAGGCGAAAACGCTAAGTTTATAGGTAAGAACTTTAAGTATTTTAAAAAGTAGTTGATTAGGTTGACTGCGTGAGTGGTTGATTAAGTTAACTAATCGAAAATATAAGCCGGCCTTTTGAGGTCGGCTTTTTTGTTGTCTGAACCTTGATTTATAGGATTAGGCTGATTTTCTTGATTATTCCTTCGGCATCATGGCAATCCTTTAATCCTATGCATTATGGTTCAGACAAAATCAGCAAAATCCATCTAATCCTAAAATCCTGTCTATATTTGCACCATGAATTCTAAATCAATTTTAAGGGCGCTTGTTATTTTGCTCGTGCTCGCTTTTACCATCGGCTGCGACCAGGTTTCAAAGTCGATTGTGCGTAAAAAAGTAAGCGATTACCAAACCATTAACTTTATTCATAATCATATTACTATAGAGAAAGTTGAAAATACCGGCGCGTTTTTAAGCATGGGCGATTCAGTTTCAAAACCTGTAAGGATCATCTTTTTAAACATCGTCCCCCTAATTTTGATACTGGCAAGCCTCGTGTATATTTTAATAAAGATAAACCTGAACAGGATAACGCTTTTAGCCATAATCCTGATGATAGGCGGCGGCATAGGCAATATTTATGACCGTATTGTACACGGCTCGGTAACCGATTTCCTGTACATCGACCTGGGCGGCATATTTCATACCGGCGTATTTAATGTGGCTGATCTATGCATAACCGTGGGTATATCCATGATCTTGCTGCAATCGTGGTTTAAGAAGAGGCCCGTGGTTGAGGTGGAAACTCTTAAAGAGAATCTTACGAATGAAAATCTCTAAAAAAATAAAAATCGCAAATAGTATAAGGATACTTATACTATTTGTAGTATTTTCATTCGGCTTTTCAAATACAAGGATTCTTAAAAGCAAGATGTCAACTACAATATTAAAATTTATTCCAACTGCCCCTGTTTTTATCCCCACCCCAATAAATCAGGATAAGGTGAAGGCATATTTAAAAAGCATTTTCAAAAACACTGAAGTAAAGTTAGTTCAAACAGAAAATATCGAATTTGTTGATCCAGGGGCAAATTTCGAAACCATTACTTGTGATTTATGTGGTAGGAATATTAATAATGATGTATGGCAACACGCAATGGACAAAGCATATAAAAATCATTTCACCGACCTATCTTTTACAACTCCTTGTTGTGATAAACAAACAACATTAAATGATTTAAAATATCAGTGGCCAGCGGGATTTGCAAAATTTGTTATAATTATTTATGATCCTATTGGTGATATTAAGCCTAATGAGTTTACAGAATTGGAAAAACTATTAGGTACAAAAATCAGAAAAGTCTGGGCGCATTATTAATATTCAGTTACTTATACTCGTCTAAAACCAATGCTTAAAATGGTACGCAACTGCCCCGCAAAACCAAACCTTTACACTACACAAACCTACTTATCAATAAAAACCGTATCTTTGTAAAAAATTACTTACCCGTTACGCCTAAGGTTGATCACCGAGAAATAAGAAACTTCAGATCCCCGCTTATGCTTCGCGTTAGCACACATTACAACACATTACATGTCATTCGAAAATTTAAATTTAATTGAGCCTATACTCAGGGCTCTAAAAACTGAGGGATATACTACGCCTACACCTATACAGGAGCAAGGCATACCTATTATATTACGCCACCAGGACTTATTAGGCTGCGCGCAAACCGGCACCGGTAAAACCGCCGCCTTCGCTATACCTATTTTACAGTTATTATACCAGGACAGGCTGCAGCATAAAGAACAAAAAACCATTAAGGCCCTTATTTTAACGCCAACGCGCGAACTGGCCATACAAATTAATGAAAGCTTTGCTGCTTATGGTAAACATACCGGCTTAAAAACGCTGGTTATATTTGGCGGTGTATCGCAAGGCCCGCAAACTGATGCTTTACGCAGGGGCGTTGATATTTTAGTAGCCACACCGGGCCGTTTATTGGACCTAATGAACCAGCGCTTTGTGCATTTAGACCACATAAAAATGCTGGTTTTAGATGAAGCCGACCGTATGCTGGATATGGGCTTTGTGCATGATGTTAAAAAGATCATAGCTAAAGTGCCTGCAAAAAGGCAAACGCTGTTCTTTTCGGCTACCATGCCAAAAGAAATTCAACACCTGGCCGACACCATATTAACCAATCCCGAAAAGATAGAGGTTACCCCGGTATCGTCAACTGCCGATACTATACAGCAGGAGCTTTATTATGTAGAAAAGAACGATAAACGTTCACTACTGGCTCATATATTAAAAGATAAAGAGATCAAAACCGCCCTGGTATTTACCCGTACCAAACACGGTGCCGATAAGGTGGTGAAAGACCTGGTACGCATAGGCATTACTGCCGAGGCTATCCACGGTAACAAATCACAAAACGCGCGCCAGCGGGCTTTGGCTAATTTCAAAAACCGCACAACGCGGGTATTGATAGCTACCGATATTGCCGCCCGTGGTATTGATATTGATGATTTGACCCACGTAATTAATTACGAGATCCCCAACATCCCCGAAACCTACGTACACCGTATTGGCCGTACAGGCCGTGCAGGCGCAAGCGGCATAGCCCTTTCTTTTTGCGACCAGGAAGAATTGGAGTTTTTAAAGGATATTCATAAACTGATCTCTAAACAAATACCCGTTAACGAGGAGCATCCTTACCCAATGAGCCCGCAAAGCGTTGTTGCAAAACACGCAGCCAGCCAAACTAAAGGCGGTGGCGGACAGCGCAACGGTGGTGGCCAAAGAAGCCGCGGATTTGGAAGAAGCGACCGCCCTAAAAGCGGTGCAGGCACCAGCGGCAGCATGAGCGGCAGAAGCCATAGCAACGGCGGCAACAGGAGAAGAGACTAATATGCCATCCCAACCCTCTATGCGCGCAGCGGAGAGAGGGTCGCCCAGCGAAGCGTCGGCGGGGTGAGTAATCGCCGACCAGCTAAGAAATACAGAGATACCTCAAACCGGAGTATCTCTTTTTGTTGTGCATTTGTTGATAAGTTTATAATCCTATTTGCATTGACCGTGCTTTTTAAATAGCTTTAACCCGGATTAATATTATCGGATATGAAGCGCCTTATTGACCTCGTTAAAAACAAATTCTTCCTGGTTACTATAGCCTTTTTGGTGTGGATGATATTCTTTGATAAGAATGATCTGTTCTCACAATATCAATACCATCAGCAGGTGAGCAAGCTCAAACAGGAGCGTGATTTCTACAAAACCGAAACCGAAAAAGTAAGCAAAGACCTCGACGAGCTTACGTCCAACCCACAAAAACTCGAAAAATTCGCCCGCGAAAAATACCTCATGAAGAAAGATAATGAGGACGTTTACGTGATTGTGAACGAGAAACAATAGTAAAAATATTCCTCTATAACAGACTTACGAAGTTTTGTAAACTTCGTAAGTCTAATTGTTCCCCAAATTTCTACATTTGAGCCATGAGTATTCTTGTTGAATCCTTAACCAAAACATACGGAACACAAAAGGCAATTGATAGCATTAGTTTTAGTGCTAATACTGGTGTATTGGGCTTTTTAGGGCCAAACGGCGCGGGAAAATCTACCACGATGAAGATCCTGACCGGGTTTATTCCGCAAACAGCTGGCAAAGCCTCGGTTTGTGGCTTTGATGTGGAAAGGGAGCCGCTGGCAGTTAAACGCAGCATAGGTTACCTGCCCGAAAGTAACCCGCTTTACACAGATATGTATGTAAAAGAATCGCTGGCGTTTATAGCGGGCATACATCAAATGGCCTCACCCGCCCAACGCATTGCCGATATTATTGAGCAAACCGGCCTTGGCCCCGAGCAGCATAAAAAGATAGGGCAACTATCAAAAGGCTACCGCCAAAGGGTAGGACTGGCGCAAGCCATTTTGCATAACCCCGAAGTATTGATACTTGACGAACCAACATCCGGCCTTGATCCCAATCAACTCATCGGCATCCGCCAGTTGATACTTGACCTGGGCAAAACCAAAACTATTATCCTCTCAACCCATATTATGCAGGAGGTAGAAGCCGTTTGTAACCAGGTGATCATTATCAATAAAGGAAAGATCGTGGCGGATGATAGTTTGGAGGGGTTGCGTAAGCAAAACAAAGAAAATTCATTGGAAAAAATATTTATTGAATTAACGAATACAAATTAAAGCGTCATTGCGAGCGTAGCAATCTCTACACGATAGGTAACCAACTTGCAAGGTTAGCCTGCAAAGTTCAGAGATTGCTTCGTTCCTCGCAATGACGGTTGAAAATAAGATATGTACGCTATTCTAAAAAAAGAAATAACCTCCTACCTCAGTTCATTAGTGGCATACGTTACTATTGGTGTGTTCCTCCTGGTATTAGGCCTGTTCCTTTGGGTATTCCCTGATTCATCCATTTTAGATTACGGCTACGCCGGGTTGGACAGCCTGTTCAATACCGCGCCTTACCTGTTCATGTTCCTGGTTCCTGCCATAACCATGCGGTCGCTGGCCGAAGAGCGCAAAGAAGGAACGTTCGAGCTATTGCTAACCCGCCCCTTAACCGACTGGCAAATTGTAATGGGCAAATACCTGGCCAATGTGGTGCTGGTGCTGTTTGCTTTGATACCAACGCTTGTTTATTACTATTCGGTTTATACTTTGGGTACGCCGCAAGGCAATATTGATACCGGCGGGGTTATAGGCTCCTACATCGGGCTATTCTTGTTGGGCAGTTCGTTTGCGGCTATTGGTTTGTTCGCTTCATCCATCACCAAAAACCAGATCATCGCGTTTACGATTGCGGTATTTCTCTGTTTCTTTTTTTATAGTGGATTCGATTCGCTAAGCGGCCTGTTATCGCTTCAAGACCTGGGCTTGCAGGGCCTGGGCATTACCGAGCATTACCAGTCGGTAAGCCGCGGCGTTTTGGATACCCGTGATCTGTTCTATTTCTTAATTCTTGCAGCATTATTTCTTTGGCTCACCTTTTTTGTGCTTTTGCGCCAGCGCGGTAAAAGCTTAAAGGGCACGGTAATGTTAAGTGCTTTGAGCCTGTTGATCTTTATTGGTTTGGGGTCAAACCATGTTTTCACCCGTTTCGATTTTACCAAAGAGAAACGCTATACGCTCTCGCCGGTGAGCCGGGGCATAATGGATAGCCTGCAAAAGCCTGTAAAAGTTACGGTTTACCTGGAGGGCGATTTCCCGGGCGGGATGAAACGCCTGCAACGCGCCACAAAAGATATGCTGAATGATCTGCAAGCCTACAGCCACGGTAATTTGCAGTTTGATTTTACCGACCCCATAAAAGGATTAAACGATGTTGGGCAGGACCAGGTTATACAAAGCCTCAAAGCCAACGGGCTTGAGCCTACCTACCTCAGCATAAAAACCGATAATGGTTTAACTCAAAAACTGATCATTCCGGGCGCGTTTGTTACGGTAGGGGCCAGGCAGGTGCCGGTTAACTTATTGCAAAAACGCATGGCGCTATCAGATGATGAGCAGCTAAACAATTCTATCCAAAATCTGGAGTATGCCTTCACATCTGCCATAAAGAAAGCGGAAGCCAACGGCAAACCTCCAATTGGGTTTACCGCGGGCCATAATGAATTAACCGACCTGCAATTGAAAGATGCGATGGTATCGCTGTCGGACGGTTACGAAGTTGGCCGGATAGACCTGAAGCTGATACCGTTTGATAGCTTAAAAAAGATAAAACTGGTTGTTATCCCCAAACCGGATAAACCGTTTACCGAGCTGGAGAAATTTAAACTCGACCAATACATTATGCAGGGCGGCCGCGTATTATGGACAATTGACCAGGTAAGCGCCGAGCTGGATAGTATGCGCGGCCATGGCGGCGAGCAATTGGCCTTCAACAAACAATTGAATTTAGACGACCAGCTGTTTGTATATGGCGTACGCATCAATTATGATCTGATAGCCGATATTAATAGTTCGCAAATACCGGTTGCCACCGGCAGGGTTGGCGGGCAGGCCCAGATACAAATGGTGCCCTGGCTGTTTTACCCCATATTTATGCCGCTGTCAAAAAACCCCATCATGAAAAACCTGGATGGCATCCACAGCGAATTTGCCAGCACAATTGATACCCTGGCTATTAAAGATGTTAAAAAAACAGTTTTGCTCACCTCATCGCCCTATAATAAAAAAATGAGCGCCCCGCATATCCTGTCGTTACGGGCTATAGAGCAGCAACCCGATCCCAAAGATTTTCAAAGCCCGCCCAAAACCGTAGCGGTATTACTGGAAGGCAAGTTTACGTCCGACTGGAAGAACCGCCCTTTGCCCGAAGATTTTAAGCAACCCTTTACTATTGCACAGCAGAGTAAACCAACAAAAATGATCGTAATAAGTGATGGCGATGTTTTTAAGAACCAGGTAGGTACTGATGGCTCGGCATACCCGCTGGGGTTTGATCATTATACACAACAAAACTACGGCAATAAAAACCTATTGCTTAATATGGTTGATTATTTGACTGACGACTCGGGCCTGATAAGCCTGCGCAATAAAGAAATACAATTGCGACTATTGAGTAAGGCGCGCGTGCGAAGCGAAAAGCTGTACTGGCAATTAATTAATACGATTATGCCTTTGCTTTTAGTGTTAATATTTGCTATTTTTCAACATTATATGCGCAAACGAAGGTATGCACATTAAATTTTATACTTTTGATAGATCAATACTTAAATATATATGAGATTTATTGTTTCCACATCAACATTACTGAAGCAATTACAGGCTGTAAGCGGCGCGTTAAGCAGTAGTACCGTTTTACCCATACTGGAAAACTTTTTGTTCGAGATAAAGGATGGAAACTTAACCATTTCGGCAACCGACCTGCAAACCAGCATGACCACTTCTTTAACTGTTGAAGCTAAAGAAAACGGGCGCATAGCTATTCCGTCGCGCATTTTATTAGAAACGCTAAAATCATTGCCCGAGCAGCCTGTGGCTTTTTCGGTTGATGATACTACCTTCGCTATTGAAATAAACGCGGGCGACGGAAAGTATAAGCTGAGCGGCGAAAATGGTGAAGATTTCCCTAAAATACCGGTGGTTGAAAATGCTTCATCCGTAAACCTGCCCGCATCGGTTTTAGCCGAGGCTATTAACAAAACCATTTTCGCGGTAAGTAACGATGAGTTGCGCCCGGCCATGACGGGTGTTTATTGCCAGTTAAGCAGCCAGTATCTCACCTTTGTAGCTACCGATGCGCATAAGCTGGTTCGTTACCGCCGTTTAGATGCCAAAGCCGAAAGCACCACCTCATTCATATTGCCTAAAAAGGCATTGGCCCTGCTAAAATCGGCACTGCCTACTGATGATGTGAATGTATCGGTTGAGTATAACAGTACCAGCGCGTTCTTTAAATTTAATAATATCAACCTGGTTTGCCGTTTAATTGACGAGCGTTACCCCGATTATGAGGCGGTTATACCGTTAAATAATCCAAATAAAATGAGTATCGACCGCCTGTTGTTTTTAGGCTCATTAAGCCGTGTGGCCATATATGCCAATAAAACAACGCACCAGGTAAGGTTAAAAATTAACGGCAGCGAATTACATATCTCATCAGAAGATATTGATTTTGCCAACGAAGCGCATGAACGTTTAACCTGCCAGTACGAAGGCGAGGATATTGAAATTGGCTTTAACGCACGTTTTTTGATAGAAATGTTGAAAAATTTAAGCTGCGAAGAGGTATCTTTGGAGATGTCGACCCCTAACCGTGCCGGACTATTATTACCGCAGGGAGGCGATGAAAATGAAAACGTGCTGATGCTGGTAATGCCGGTAATGCTTAATAGTTATGCTTAATCCGCCGGCAGGCGGATAAATTATAGATCCAGAATGTGGTCCGGGCATAAAACCCCGGACTTTTTTGTTGTGAAGGATAACAAAAAATACAGGAAACAGTTATAGCATTAGGAGAATCAAGAGTCAAGAACCAAGAGCCAGGAGATAGCATCTGTATTGGATTAAGAAATATCGCCTCCTCAACCCTCTTTCCGCACAGCGAAGAGAGGGTTGCCCAGCGTAGCGTCGGCGGGGTGAGTAATCGCCGACAGGCAATTAACAGGGCTTCGCTTTAACTGAATGAGATGACTCTTATAGAGTCAATAAAAACAAATAAAATGGCTCTGGCGGAGCCACATGTTTATAGAAAGCACCCCAAAATTAAGTGGGCTCCATAGGAGCCTCCTTAGTACATTTTAATTATTTATATAGGGTTACCCTGAGGTATTCAGGTTTCGGCACCTACATTATATACAATGAGTAATAAAATATTGATCTTGTTTTTATTGGTTATGGTTGCAGGTTTAACATCATGCAAAAAAAACGGTGACCTGCCGCCGTCGGTAAAAAACACAACCGTTAATGTAATTAATGCCGATAGCAGCGCGCTAAATTTTTATCAAAATGGTACAAGGCTTAATAATATTTCGAGCCTGTCGCCGGGCAGTAACACAGGTTATTTTTATTTGCCGTTGAATTTGCCTTTGACCCCCGAGATATACCAGGTTAAAAAAGCAGGCAACCCCAATTACCTCATCGATAATTGTAAATTAACACTTGATACTTCGGCGTATTACTCCATATTTATAGCAGGCGAAACAGCCGATAAAATATTTGCAATTACCGATGGTGGCTCAACCGGCACTTTGCTATCGCAGGCCGCTGTACGGTTTGTTAATGCTTCACCGGCTACTACTGGCCTTACCGTTTCGCTACGCGATAGCCTTACTTTTTCGGGCAAAGCGTTTAAATATGCAAGCGGGTTTACCAATATAGGCCAGGGAATAGCTACGGTAAAAGTTTATCTTCCTGGTTCAGGTACGCCGATATTTACACAATCCGTAACTTTAACGCCCGGTGTATTATATACGCTGTTTACCAAAGGCATACCGGGCGGAACGGGGAATAATGCGCTTTCGGCAATATTAATTACTAATAATTAGTTTGTATAATGAATAAGAAAAATAGCAATGTATTTGTTTACCTGTTATTGGGTATTGGCGGCATCTTCTTTATAAGCTGTTTTATATCATCGTGCGGAAAGACTACGGTATTACCCGCTGCATCAAATATATTGTACCAGGTTGTAAATTTAAGTCCCGATCTGCTTCCTGTTAACCTGCTTATTGATAATAATAATAAAAATTCAAGTCCTTATACTTATCCTAACCCTTCCGGGTATTTCGCATTAACATCCATTGATACGCCATTTCAAATCAGGTCATCCTCTGTTTTAGTTTCAACTACCAATTTTGTTTCATCAGATACGCTATTGAAAAATAATTTAAGATATACCTTATTTATTACCGGGTTAAGGGCCAACAACTCCGTTACCTCCATTTTGACGGTTGATACGGCCTCCGCTGTTACCGCAGGAAGAGGGAAAATAAGATTTGTTAACGCTTCACCGGGCAGCGGCGGAATAGATATAACAGCCAACAGTACCTACGCTTTTACCAACCGGCTTTACCTGGGCGTTTCGAAATTTATAGAGCTGCCTGCCGGTAATTATGATTTTAAAGCCTACCCAACCGGTAATACAACAACACTGTTGTCTGACTTGCCGGGCATAACCGTACAAGATGGCAAAATATATACCCTATATTGTCGCGGTATAGTTGCGCGTACAGACAGCGCAGCTTTTGGCTTGGCGGTCATCCCAAATAATCCGTAGGTTGGTTATTAGTTGATTGGTTAATTAGTTGATTAGGGAATGCAAGTCAACAAACTCTTAAATACAAAAGCAGGGGCCTCGCGCGATACCTTTCCCTAAATTTAGGGAAAGGAGGAGGATAGGGTAAAACAGGTGATCGGCTTTAAAAAGTGATTTCCCTGCGAGATTCCTTTCTGTCAATACCCCAAAACAAACTAATCTCTAATTAACTAATCACTAATCAACTATTTGACTATTTTTGCCCCAAAACTAAAGCTATTGGAACTCGTTAAGCACCTCATTGATTTTATATTACATATAGATAAGCACCTGGCCGATATTATTAGCCAGTACCATGCTTTAACTTACCTCATATTATTCGTTATTATTTTTGCCGAAACCGGCTTTGTGGTTACGCCCTTTTTGCCAGGCGATTCGTTGCTTTTTGCAGCAGGCGCATTGATAGCCGGTGGTAGTACGGGTTTAGATATTACCCTGTTGGCGCTAATTTTAACGGTAGCGGCATTTACCGGCAATACGGTAAATTACCTGTTAGGCAATTATTTAGGGCCTAAGGTGTTTAAAGAGAATAACAAGATATTAAAGCTGGATTACTACCTGCAAACTAAAGCATTTTTTGATAAGCATGGTGGCAAAGCGGTAATATTCAGCCGGTTTATGCCAATAATCCGCACCATAGCGCCGTTTGTGGCAGGGGTAGGGCGGATGCCTTTTTTACGATATAGCTTGTATAACATTATCGGCGGCGCGTCATGGATAATTTTGTTCCTGTTTGCCGGCTATATGCTGGGTAATGTACCTTTCTTTAAAGCTCATTTTTCATTGATCGGTATAGCTATAATATTGGTGTCAATTATCCCGCCAATTTACGCGGGCATTGCAGGCCGGAAAAAGAAAGCTGCCTGATCAATCTTTGCTGAATAACCTTCTTCTTTTTTGTCTCCGCAGGGTCTCTTGAAACGGACTCTGAGCGGTGTGCTTTTGTGAAGAATATTCGTGATACTTACACAACGCAGGGTTGTCTATGACAGATCCTGCGGGGACTGGAAGCAATTACGATAGCCGGAGCACCATTCGGTTATTGATCAGGTGCCGAAAACCCGCTTATGGTAACGGG
>JABDBT010000044.1 GCA_013288465.1 Bacteroidota bacterium
CAGGGCAGGGTACATACTTCGGCAGCATCCGTTGTGGTATTGCCCGAAGTTGATGAATTTGATATTGACCTACAGGTAAGTGATATACGTAAAGACTTATTTTGTGCTTCGGGACCGGGCGGCCAATCAGTAAACACAACTTATTCGGCCGTTAGGCTAACACACTTACCAACGGGTCTTGTTGCGCAATGCCAGGATCAGAAATCACAGTTAAAAAATTACGATAAGGCATTACAGGTATTACGATCAAGGGTTTATGAAATGGAGCTGCAAAAGCACCTGGAAGAAACATCAAAGAAACGTAAAACAATGGTTTCAACCGGGGATAGGTCGGCAAAAGTACGTACCTACAATTATCCGCAGGGCCGTTTAACCGAGCACCGTATCGGCCTTACTATTTACAACCTGCCGGGTGTATTGAACGGCGATATACAGGAAATATTGGAATCATTGCAATTTGCCGAAAACGCCGAAAAACTAAAAGAAGGTACCGTTGCTTAATGTGCAAATATGTTTATGTGCAGATGAAGAAAATGTGCAAATGTGCGGATATGCAGATGTGCAAATGCCTGTCAATTAATTAAAACTTGCGCATATTAAGTGCGATTTAATGGATGGATGTGAAATTGCGTAGCCTCTCGCTAAAAATTTGCACATCTGCACATTCTCCTCATTTGCACATCCTCTCACATCTGCACGTTAACAACTCCTCGTAACATTTCGCGTTTACCGGCTGCGCCGGGTATTTTTTGTATGGTTAGTCCCAATGCTTTAAGCATCCGCTTTAAATTGCCGGTAATAGCATAGGTAACAAATACGCCGCCGGGTTTAAGAAACTTTATGGTATGTGTTATAGCTTCCTCGTTCCACATTTCGGGTTGACGGGCCGCAGCAAAGGCATCAAAATAAATAATATCGTATTGCTGTTCTGATTGAAACTGTAGCAGTTTGCAGTGGGCGATTTTTAGTTTGCAGTTACCAGTTGGCAGTTGGCAGTCCTGGTAGCTATCGGGGTCGGAGTTTAGTAGAATTTCGTAATTATTTATAAATTGTTGCCATAGTTGTGGTGATACATATTGATCATATCCGGTTTGGTTTATTAAGGCTGCGCTTAAAGGATAAGCTTCAATCCCTGTATAGGCTAATTTTATTTCGCGTTCAACACAAACATCGGCGCTTAATAAAAAGTTGAGACCTGTGCCAAAACCAACCTCTAATATTGATACTTCACTCGCATTGTTTTCGGCTAAAAAGTAGTTCAACCCAGCATTAACAAACACATGCCGGCTCTCCTGTAAAGCGCCATTGCGCGAATGATAATTTTCGCCAACAACTTCATTATATATGGTGTTTGAACCATCAGCGGTTTGGACGAGTTGTAGTTCAGGGTTCATGCTATTAACTATGCACCATAAACTGCCCAATCGCCTCGCCAAGGTCATAAACGGGCACAGCGTGTATTTTACCGGCTATGATACTAACAGCCGCTGCCGACCGGTAACCTGCCGCGCAATGCACTAAAATTGGCTTATTGGTCGGTATCTCATTTAAACGGTCGCGCAATTCGGGCAGCGGAATAGTTAATGCGCTTTCAAATATTTTACCGGCGTTAATTTCACTCCAGTTACGTACATCAATTACCGTATAATTTTCGGGGTTTGCTTTAAAAGCATCGAAATCCAGCTCCGCCGATCGCTCTTCAGCATAGCCGGGCAATAACATAGCTGCTTTTATATTTTGCTCATACCCTATTTTGGCCGCCTTCTTTATGGCAATATCCAGGGCTGCTTCATTGTCTGCCATTAAATAAACAAGTTCATTCGGTTTTATTATCGAGCCCAGCCAGGTTTCAAACTTCTCTCCGTCCTGCAGGTTAATAGCGCCCTTTAAATGCGTTTTTCTAAATTCAGCTTTAGGACGGGTATCAATTACAGGGACGTTTTTTTCTACCCTGCTATCGCTTTCGGCTTTGCCGATAGCTTCAATACTTGCTTTAAATGCCGGGGCGCCTTTTTTATTCAACTCAACATCATAACCAAAATATACAGGGGCAAAAGGTTGATCGGCAGTAAGAATTTTTACAAATTCTTCTTCCAGCATGGCTTGCAGCGCATAATTTTCCATTAACTCGCGCCCAATGGTGCTTTGCAGGTCGGGGCTCATATTTTTACCACATAATGAGCCGGGGCCATGCGCCGGGTACACTACCATACGTTTGGGCAGCGTCATTATTTTTTGTCGGGTTGAATGATACAGCTGCCGCGCAAGCTCCTCTTTCTTAGCAGTTATATTGCCCACGTTCTCGCGCAGGTCGGGGCGGCCAACATCACCTACAAATAAGGTATCACCTGTAAATATGGCTGTCGAAACCCCGTTTTCATCTTCCAATACAATACAAATAGAATCGGGCGAATGGCCGGGCGTATTAATGGCTTTTAATTTTATGTCATTTAGCTGAATCGCGTCACCATCATCAAAGCTTTCATGAGGGTAGCTTGCACCTGTTAATTTACTGGCATAAATTACCGCGCCCGTAGTTTGATGTATTTCTAAATGCGAACTTACAAAATCAGCGTGTGGGTGGGTTTCAATAACACCAACTATATCAGCATCATGCTGTTGAGCAAAATCATAGTAAGGCTGCGGATCGCGGGCGGGATCAATAACGATCATTTTACCCGCACGGATGATAGCATAAGATGCATGGGCCAAACCCTTGTCGTAAAATTGATGAATTACCATTGGCGCAAAGATAGTGGTTTTATTAGGTTGTGAAAAGGTGTTGTAATGGTTGTAGAAGTTGTAAAGGTTGTAGTGGTTTGCGTACTCATAAATTATGGTTGAAATAATCTAATCTCCTGTAACTTCTTCCGCTACCGCGTATCTAAAGTTAACCTGTTTCTTAGTAATTAAAATAAATCAATACTTTAGCTTCAAAATAAATCAAATATGCAAATACGAAAACTTGTTTTGTGTGCGGTTACAGCCATGGCCTTAATGGGCGCGCAGGCTAATGCGCAAAAAATTGAATTTACAGAATACGACCTGCCTAACGGCCTGCACGTTATTCTGCACGACGACCATCACGCGCCGGTAGTAGCCGTATCGGTTATGTACCATGTGGGCTCAAAAAATGAAGCGGTGGGCCGTACCGGTTTCGCGCACTTTTTTGAACACCTTTTGTTTGAAGGCAGCGAAAACATTAAACGCGGCGAATTTTTTAAAATTGTATCGGCCAATGGCGGGCAAAATAATGCCAATACTACGCAAGACAGGACTTTTTTTTACGAGATATTCCCATCAAATCAATTAGAAACCGGTTTATGGCTTGAAAGCGAACGGATGATGCACCCGGTAATTAATGATATCGGTGTAAAAATACAAAACGACGTAGTTAAAGAAGAAAAACGCCAGAGCCTGGATAACCGCCCTTATGGTAACCTCATTACCTACATCAGCGAAGGGCTATTTCCTACTCACCCCTATCATAATGGAGTAATAGGTTCAATGAAGGACCTTGATGCCGCAAAACTTGATGAGTTTAAAGGTTTTTTCAAGAAATTTTATGTGCCGAATAACGCGGTATTGACAATTGCCGGCGATATTGATGTGGCAAAAACCAAACAACTGATAGCTGCATATTTTGGCCCTGTACCGCGCGGCGCCGATGTTGTTTATAAAAAGGTTGAAGAAGCCCCAATAACTAAAGAGGTAATTGATACCGCTTATGATGCCAATATACAACTACCACTTATCGTATCTGCGTACCGTGTACCCGGACGTGATTCGAGGGACTCGAAAGTGATGCAGATGATATCATCCATTTTATCGGGTGGAGCAAGTTCAAGGCTGTATAAAAAAATGGTTGACGATAAAAAAGATGCCTTACAGGTTTTGGCGATCAATTATGCATTGGAAGATTATGGGATGTATATTATAGGTGCCTTGCCCAATGGCGGCGCTGCCCCGTCTGCCTTGCTAAGTGATATGACGGAAGAAATTGTAAAACTGCAAACAGACCTTATAAGCCCCGAAGATTATGAGAAATTACAAAACCAGTTCGAAAATGGTTTTGTAAGCGCCAATACCCGTATGCTGGGCATTGCCGAAAACCTATCAAACGGTTACACTTTTCACCATAAAGACACCAACGAAATTAACGAAGAACTGAAAGAGATAAAATCAATAACCCGGGAAGAAATAAGGGATGCCGCAAGGAAATACCTTAACAATAACCAGCGCCTGGTATTATATTATTTACCCGGAAAAGGGAAAGCTCAATAATTAATTTATTAGAACTAAGAAGATCATGAAGAAATATATAATGATAGTTGCCGGGGCATTATTAATGCAATATGCACAGGCGCAAATAACTATTGACCGCAGCAAGAAGCCCAAAGCAGGCCCGGCCCCGGTTTTAACTATTAAAGACCCGGTTGTTTATAAAATGCCCAACGGCATTACCATTTTGGTGGTTGAAGACCATCGTTTACCTAAAGTTTCGGCCAGTTTTTCTATTGATGCAGGGCCTGTTACCGAAGGCAGCAAAGCGGGTGTGCTTTCATTAATGGGGTCAATGCTTAACGAAGGGACCCAAACTATGCCCAAAGCAGAATTTGACCAGGCGGTTGAAAAGCTGGGCGCTAATGTAGGGTTGAGCTCATCGGGCGGTTCGGCTTCGGCGTTAACCCGTTATTTTAAAAAGGCATTTACGCTGATGGGGCAGGCATTGAAGCAACCTGCTTTTACACAAGAATCATTTGATAAACTTAAATCGCAGGCGTTGACAAGTTTAAAATCGGATGCTAAAAGCGCGCCGTCTATTGCTACCCGTGTTACCAATGCCCTTGCGTATGGCAAAACACACCCTTATGGCGAATATGAAACCGAAGAAGGGATAACTGCGCTTACTTTGCAGGATGTTAAAACTGAATATCATAAATACATTACCCCATCAAGA
This sequence comes from Bacteroidota bacterium, assembly GCA_013288465.1. The sequence goes on from JABDBT010000044.1 coordinate 4,961, forward strand.
GGATATTTAACTTTTGTAGGCGATATAAAACCTGCTGAAGCTAAACTTTTGGCAACAGAAGTATTTGGAAGCTGGAAGGGTACCGCATTAACCTTACCAAAGCTGCCCGTTGTTGCTAACCCGGCTAAAACTGAAATTGATGTGGTTGATGTACCCAGCGCCGTACAATCAGAAATAAAAGTGGTTAACCTGGTTGACCTGAAAAAAAATAACCCTGATTATTTCCCCACTATATTAGCCAACTATATTTTAGGCGGCGGCGCCGAAAGCCATTTATTTATGGACCTGCGCGAAAAGCACGCGTTTACCTACGGCGCCTATTCAAGCATAGGTTCGGGCAGGTTTCAAAGCTTGTTTGATGCTTCGGCCTCTGTGCGTAATGCCAAGGCCGATAGCGCGGTAACGGAGTTTTTAAAGGAGATCGAACGCATGCGCACTCAAAAGGTGTCAGCCGAAGAATTAAGCAGTGCCAAAGCCCTCTATAATGGCTCGTTTGCATTGGGTTTGGAAGACCCTGCCCGTACGGCCACTTTTGCCAGTACCATACTGATCAATAACCTGCCTGCCGATTTTTATAAAACCTACCTGCAAAAAGTAAACGCCGTAACCGCTGACGATATATTGCGCGTTGCCAAAAAATACTTCAATTACAATAATACCCGTATAGTTGTAGTAGGTAATACCGCTCAAATGCTTGAGGGGTTAAAAAAGAGCGGCTACCCGGTTAAATTATATGATGCCTACGCCAACCCGGTAAAAGAAGGGGCACATATTGCCATACTTGTTGTAAAACCATCAGATATTATTAAAAACTATATTGATGCTATTGGCGGCGCTGCCGAAGTGGCCAAAATAACATCATACCAGGCAACCATGACCATGGCTACACAGGGAGTAACCCTCAATGCTGATGAGCGTAAACTGGCCCCAAACAAATCATTGATGACCGTTTCAATGGCCGGTAACACGGTAATGAAATCGGTATTTGACGGTGATAAGGGTTATCAGCAGCAAATGGGCACTAAAAAAGATATGACTGCCGATGAAATAGCTCAGAAAAAGGTGTTCACTTCATTAACTGAGCAATTGGATTACTTAACCAACCCCGCTTTTAAACTGGCAGTAAAAGGTGTTCAAAAAGTAAATGGGGCCGATGCTTACCAGTTGGCAGTTACCGATCCAACCGGCAAAACATCAACAGAATACTATGATGTAAAAAGCAAACTGCTGGTAAAAAACGAGAACGTAACTACTGCCAATAACGCCAGCGTATCACAAATCATTGAGTTAAGCGATTACCGTAAAGTAGGCGCTGTTATGTTCCCATATAAATTAGCCATGACTATTTCGGCAGGTGGCCAGGAACAAAACATCGTAATGACAGTAACCGATATTAAAATAAATGCAGGTGTAACTGCCGACGATTTTAAATAATTTACCATTAAATAAAAAATAGAGGATTTGCCAGTGCAAACCCTCTATTTTTTTTAACACTGAAAAACATTATTGATATTATTTATTTACCTTATAATCCTTATGCAATACTAAGAAGCTGGCCCGTTCTATTTTATGGAAAGGAATGTCCCAGGTGCCTTGGTAGCTTATTTTCGTGGGCAATAAGGTATTATCAAACCTGTTAAGTTCAATATTCATCTGCACATCAAAGCTGAAAAGAAAATTACTATATTTCATATTTACAGTCCGACCCAATATTTTAAACGTCCGCATATCAAAAATGGTGGTCATTTCCTGTATCATCACGTCGCCGCTTGATATGCTTGGCTTCCTGATCACTTTAAAACGGTATATAGGTATAGAGTCCATATATTTACCCCTGGCAAATTCATAATAATAAAACTGGCGCATATCGGGGCCAAAAATTTCTGTTTTACTGCTGATGAAGGGTATCCCTTTTACCTTGCGCCCGGGTGTAAATATTAAAGTCTTCAGCTTATCTTTATAGGATTCATTTTTACCACCACTATCTCCCGGCAAAGCATCGCCCTTTGTAAAATCAGAATTATAGGCGTTCTCAAAAATATAGTCGAACATCTCAACTGTATATAGCTGGTATTTACCATTCTTTTTAAAAACATTGCCGCTATCCTGTTTGGCCAAATATTCCATTTTATGGGTAGTGCCCACCATACTATGCTTTAGTTTACGATATATCTTACCGTCAACTTTATTCTTTTTATCATAGGTGTATATGCGGTTCTCGGCAACAAAGCTAAAACGCTTCAGATTTTGAAAAGCTTTATAAAAACTGGTGTCCGCAACAATGGCGTCAATAAAATCCTGCGCATTTAATTTATGCGACCGTATATTTACCGCCGAATCGATAACAATAGTGCGCAATGTATCCGGGTTGAAACGGCGTATTTGCTGGGAGAATGCAGAAGAGTAAAATAATGCAACAAGGATGGACAGAATTGTTATCTTTTTAAACATAGTTTTTTGGGAAATGGTATTTCCAAATTTCTTGTTTTAAGCATTCATATACGATGATACCGGACCGGGTAATTGATGATATATATCACTAATTACAAAGCTGTTTCACAGCGAGGTACGCCATTAAGCCTACACTTAGTTCCAATGCCGATTCTTCGATATCAAAAGTTGGCGTGTGTACAGATGAGGTAATGCCCCGGCTTTCGTTACGCGTGCCCAAACGGTAAAAACAAGCATCAGCCACCTGCGAGTAATAGGCAAAATCTTCGGCTGCCATCCAAATATCCAGGTCGAGCACGTTTTCTTTACCTAAATAATCCTCGGCATGAGCGCGTGTGGCGGCAGTTAGTTTTGGCTCGTTGATGAGGAACGGGTAGCCCTTCACAATATTAAAATCGCAGCTTCCGCCCATGCTTTCGGCAATGCCTTCGGCCATTTTTTTCATTTTAACATGTGCTTCGGCGCGCCAGTTCTCGTCCAAAGCCCTAAAGGTTCCTTCTAAATGCACTTCGTTAGGGATAACATTGGTAGCGCCATTGGCAATTACCTTACCAAATGAAAGCACCGACGGGCTTTTAGGATCGCAATTACGGCTGATAACCGTTTGCAGAGCGGTTAATATATGCGCGGTAATAATTACCGGGTCGATATTTTGCTGTGGCTGCGCGGCATGGCCGCCTTTGCCTTTTACGGTAACAAATAATTCGTCCGTTGAGGCCATGTACTTACCCGACCGGAAACCCACTTTCCCGGCATCTATCAAAGGCATTACGTGCTGGCCGATAACCGCCTGTGGTTTTGGGTTTTCAAGAACACCTTCTTTTATCATCAGGCTGGCGCCGCCGGGCAGTCTTTCTTCTGCCGGTTGAAATATCAGTTTAATAGTACCGCCAAATTCGCTTTTTAGCGAGTTTAATATTTTTGCAGCACCTAATAAAGACGAAGTATGTACATCATGTCCGCAGGCATGCATTACTCCCGTGTTTTGCGATTTATAAGGCACTTCATTGGCTTCGGTGATGGGCAGCGCATCCATATCCGCGCGAAGGGCTATTACTTTGTCCGACGGTTTATCGCCTTTTATCAAAGCAACCAAACCGGTATCAGCCATTTTTTGATATTCCAGGCCCAGCTCATCCAGTTTACGGGCAACAAATGCCGAAGTTTCTACCTCGTTAAATGAAAGCTCAGGATGACTATGCAAATGGCGGCGATTTGCCACTACATCATCAAAAATATTTTTCGCTAATTCCTGTATCTGCTGCTTGATCATTGGATGTTTTCTGCTTTGGGGATATTAATTTTCTCGGGTATAATAAATAGCCCCGAAAATGACGGTTGTAATTCCTGTTTAAATTTTTCGGCTTCCAGGCGTGTCCTGAAATCGCCTGCCTTTACTTTAAAGTTAGGCACGGTATAAGATAAATAAGTGCGCATACCGGGGTATTTGGCCTGCAACCTTGCTTGCGCTGTATAAGCATCGCTACGGCCCGGGCCGCTGAATATTTGTACCCGGTACCCGTTTGACGATAAAGCGACCGTACTGCTCACTTTTAAACTCGTTCGTTTAGCTATCAGGGTATCAATGCGTGGGTCCTTAACTACTTCAACTTTGCCGCGCTCCTGCGCGTTTGAGCAGAAAGCTAAAAGCAAAAGGCAGAAAGCAGAAAGGATGTTCTTTTTCATAGTATTACCACCTAAACGATTACGTCATTGTGAGCGATAGCGTGGCAACCCCTGCACATGCAAATCAAAGCAACGATATTTTGTTGTCAAGACAACATCATGCCCGCTCAATTGCCGCGGGGCTGTTACTTTTGTCTTGATACAAAAGTAACCAAAAAATCAAGTCAGCAGAAAGGCTTCTTTGCCGCACGGGCCTTTGCCCTGCAAATCTGACAGAACCACGGACTGCAAACAGTTGCCCCACTTCGTCCGCTCCCGGCCTCCGCTTCCGCAAATATTTGCTATGTCCTTCCCCTCGCTCGCTGGCCACCATTGTTCTGTCCGATTTCGCCCGAAGCTCATCTGCTGACGGCTTTATTTAAAGCTACTCTTAAAACATCATTGTAATCATCGGGAGCAAACCGCGATGACGCATTATTAATATTTACGCCTGCCCTACCCCGTGGCAGTTTTTATATTTCTTTCCGCTGCCGCAAGGACATGGATCATTACGGCCAATTTTTTGCTCAACCCTAACCGGGCTGGCTTTTTGCAGTTCGCGCATATCATCCGGCAAACCACCGCCTTCATGTACCAGTTCGGGTTTTGATGTACGCATTTTGCGCATATCTGTTTTAGGCTGCGGTTTTGCTTCGCGCACCTCATCAGGTTCCTGCTGTACCGCAATACCACCTCTAAACAAGAAGCTCACCAAATCTTTATTTACACTCGCTAATAACTGGCGGAATAACTCGAACGATTCAAATTTATAAACCAATAACGGGTCCTTTTGTTCGTAAACCGCGTTTTGAACCGACTGTTTTAACTCGTCCATTTCGCGCAGGTGCTCTTTCCAGGCATCATCGATCAGGTACAGGGTTACATTTTTTTCAAATGATTTAACCACTTCCAACCCTTTATTCTTGATGGCTTTTTTTAGCGGAACTGCAATTTGTATTGCCTGCATGCCATCGCTAAATGGCACTACGATATTTTCAACATAGTTACCCCGGGTATCAAATACATCCTTTAAAACCGGGTAAGCCTGCTGCGCAATAGCTTCCGATTTACGTTTATAAAATCCGGTTACCTCGCCAAATATCTTATCAACCAGCTTATTTACAGTTAAAGCCGCAAATTCATCGTGCGTAGTTTCGGTATCAACAGAGAATACGCGGATAATTTCTAAACGGAAACCTTCGTAGTTGTTCTGGTCTTTATATTCAGTAGAGATATCTTCAACCACATCAAAAATGGTGTTATTGATATCAACGTCTAAGCGTTCGCCAAATAGCGCGTTTTTACGTTTGGTGTAAATTACAGTACGCTGCGAGTTCATCACATCATCATACTCCAGCAAACGTTTACGGATACCAAAGTTGTTTTCTTCTACCTTTTTCTGCGCACGCTCAATTGAGTTTGATATCATAGAGTGCTGTATCACTTCGCCCTCCTCAATACCCATACGCACCATTAGGTTAGATATACGCTCTGATCCGAATAAACGCATCAGGTTATCTTCTAACGACACAAAGAATTGTGATGAACCCGGGTCACCCTGGCGACCTGAGCGGCCACGCAACTGGCGGTCAACACGGCGCGATTCATGGCGCTCGGTACCTACAATGGCTAAGCCTCCCGCATCTTTTACGCCGGGCCCTAATTTTATATCCGTACCACGGCCAGCCATGTTGGTAGCTATAGTTACTGTGCCTGCTTTACCGGCTTCGGCCACAATATCGGCCTCTTTCTGGTGCATTTTGGCATTCAGTACATTATGTTTAATACCACGCAGCTTTAACATACGGCTTAGTAACTCTGAAATTTCAACCGAAGTTGTACCTACCAGTACCGGCCTGCCCGCTTGTGTTAGTTTAACTATTTCATCAGCAACAGCATTGTATTTTTCGCGCACGGTGCGGTAAACCAAATCCTGCATATCTGAGCGGGTAACTGTTGTGTTGGTTGGTATTTCAACCACATCCAGTTTATATATTTCCCAAAACTCACCTGCTTCGGTTACGGCAGTACCTGTCATACCACAAAGCTTGTGGTACATACGGAAATAGTTTTGCAGGGTAACCGTAGCAAAGGTTTGTGAAGCATCTTCAACCTTTACATTTTCTTTAGCTTCAATTGCCTGGTGCAACCCGTCAGAGTAACGACGGCCATCCAATACGCGGCCTGTTTGCTCATCCACTATTTTCACCTTGCCTTCATCCAGGATATATTCTGTATCCTTTTCAAACAAGGTATAAGCCTTTAATAACTGGTTAACCGAGTGGATACGCTCTGATTTGATGGAAAAATCGCGCATCAGCTCGTCTTTATGGGCAATTTTTTCTTCTGCAGGCACGTCAGATTTTTCAATCTCCGCGATTTCGCTGCCCACATCAGGCATGATAAAGAAGTGAGGGTCTTCGCCGGATGCCGTTATCAGTTCTATACCTTTTTCGGCCAATTCAACCTGGTTATTCTTTTCGTCTATGATAAAAAACAATTCCGCATCCACTTTTGGCATGTGTTTGCTTGAATCCTGCATGTAGAAATTTTCAGTCTTTTGCAGTATTGTACGGTGGTTGCCCTCGCTTAAATATTTTATTAAGGCTTTACTTTTTGGCAAACCTCTAAAAGCACGCAATAAAGCCAAACCGCCGCCACCATTTTCAACATCGGTATTGCCTTCAGCAATCAGTTTTTTAGCTTCGTTCAAAACGCCATTTACATAGGCTTTTTGGGCGTTAACCAACCGTTCGATACGTGGTTTTAACAAGTGAAACTCATGTTCATCGCCACGCGGTATAGGGCCTGAAATGATTAATGGGGTACGGGCATCATCAATTAAAACCGAGTCAACTTCATCCACCATGGCATAATGCAGCTTGCGTTGCACCAATTCTTCGGGGCTACGTGTCATATTGTCACGCAAGTAATCAAAACCAAACTCATTATTGGTACCAAAGGTAATATCGGCAAGGTAAGCGTTGCGGCGCTCTTCACTATTTGGTTCGTGTTTATCAATACAATCAACCGATAAACCATGAAACTCATACAAAGGCCCCATCCACTCCGAGTCGCGTCGTGCCAGGTAATCATTAACAGTTACTATATGTACACCTTGGCCGGCAAGGGCGTTTAAATAGGCAGGCAGGGTTGCAACCAATGTTTTACCTTCGCCTGTTGCCATTTCTGCAATTTTCCCTTCATGCAAAACCGCGCCGCCAATTAACTGCACATCATAGTGTACCATGTTCCAGGTAACTTCGTTGCCTGCGGCTAACCAGGTATTATGGTGTATGGCTTTATCACCTTTTATTACTACGTTTTGTTTACGGCCGGCAAGGTCGCGGTCAAATTCAGTAGCCGTAACTTCAATGGTTGTATTATTAGTAAACCTAAGGGCTGTTTCTTTTACTACAGCAAAAGCTTCGGGCAAAATACTTAACAGTATTGCTTCCAACTCTTTATTACGGTCTTTTTCCAGTTTATCTAACTGGGTATATAGCTCAACCTTTTCGCTAACTTCAAGGTCGGGGTTGTTTTCGGTTTTATCTTTAATGGCTGCTATCTCGCTGTCAATAGCTTCAAGGCCTGCTTTAATAGTTTCCTTAAACGTTATGGTTTTGGCCCTTAACTCATCATTGCTTATTTGATCAAGCTTAGCAAATTCAACCTTTACTTTTTCAATCAGGGGCATTAAACTTTTAACGTCCCGGTCTGATTTGTTTCCAAAGAGCTTACTAATAAATTCTAACATAAATATTTTTATATATTCCACAACGGACTCAACAATTGCGCCATTGCAAAATTGAGGTCATTATGGCAGGCAAAGTTACGGTTTAATGTGCAAATATGCTGATGTGCAAATGTGCAGATTATGATTAAATTTCTAAATTAGACGTAAGGTTAACACATATTATGCATTTGCACATCTGCTTATTTGCACATCTGCACATTATAAATCATCATCATCCATATTGATATCGTCATCATCCCAATCCTCTAAAAATTTCTCATCAAACTTATCGTCATCAAACATCAGTTCTTCTAATTTCTCCTGTTCGGGCGTGCTGGTGTCAAAACGTATCCCCCAGTTATCGGGTATATCATAGGTTTTATCAAATCCCCGTATCCATTGCACAAATTCCAACCTAAATTCTTCCACCTTTTCGCGCATCAGGTCAACGTAATCTTCTTCGTTAATTTCCATCATCGCGGCGGCTGCTACAGCGTTAAACATATCATGCACCGCAAACTTTATCAATACCGCGTTTTGCATTTTTAGCGAATATAAGCCACCGCCTTCCGCACCCGCAATTTTCACCTGTATGATCATGGCATTGCCAATTATCTCCGAGGCAAAATGCTCACTTTTATCATCGGTCTTTAGGCTTTCGGCAATAACTTCGGCTATCTCCAATATTTCTTCCGACTTTTTGAATACCGGGAGGTTCCTATATTTATCTAATCTTCGTGCCATTTCGTAAAAATATATAATTATTCTAAATGTGTACATCTGCATATCCGCACATCTGCACATTTACTATCTTTGCCACATGAATATCCTCATCCTTGGTTCGGGCGGAAGGGAAAGTGCTTTCGCCTGGAAATTAGCCCAAAGCCCCAAATGTAAAAACCTTTTTATTGCCCCTGGTAATGCGGGTACAGGCCAGTATGGTACCAATGTAAATATTGGCGTAAATGATTTTGCCGGTATTAAGCAACTGGTATTAAGCAAAGGCATCAATATGGTATTGGTTGGCCCCGAGGAACCACTGGTTAAAGGCATCCATGATTTTTTCCTGGCGGATGAGCAGCTTAAAAACATCCCGGTAATTGGCCCGCAGCAACATGGCGCACAGTTAGAGGGCAGTAAGGATTTTTCAAAACAGTTTATGGCAAGGCATAACATCCCTGCCGCGCAATCCCAAACTTTTACCCAAGATACTTTAGCCGATGGCCTGGCGTATTTAGCTACTATTGGTTTGCCTATTGTTTTGAAAGCCGACGGGCTTGCCGCCGGCAAAGGCGTATTGATATGCCAGAGTTTGCAGGAAGCTGAACAGGAGTTGAAAGAAATGCTTACCGAAGCTAAGTTTGGCGCTGCCAGTGCAAAAGTGGTTATTGAGCAATTTCTATCGGGCATTGAGTTATCCGTATTTGTATTGACCGATGGCAGCAATTATAAAATTTTACCATCAGCCAAAGATTATAAGCGCATTGGCGAGGGCGATACCGGCTTAAATACCGGTGGTATGGGTTCTGTTTCGCCGGTTCCGTTTGCTGACGCCGCGTTTTTAAAGAAGGTAGAAGAACGGGTTATTACACCAACCATTGACGGTTTAAAAAGCGAAAACATCCCTTATAAAGGGTTTATTTTTATAGGGTTGATGAATTGCGGCGGCGACCCTTACATGATTGAATATAACTGCCGCATGGGCGACCCGGAAACGGAGAGCGTATTGCCGAGAATAGAGTCGGACTTTGTTGACTTGTTGCTTGGCGTTGCCGAAGGCAATTTGAACGAACGGGAATTGGTTATTTCTAATAAAATAGCAGCTACTGTAGTAATGGTTGCAGGCGGTTACCCCGGCGAGTATTTAAAAAACAAAGTAATTACCGGCATAGAGAATGTGCGCGGCTCATATGTTTTTCATGCAGGCACATCAGCTGACCGCGATAACGTAATAACCACCGGCGGACGAGTATTGGCTGTTACCTCATTACAGGATAATTTATTTGATGCCCTGCAACAAGCCACTGCCGATGCCAGCCGGATATATTATGACGGCATGTATTTTAGGCGCGATATCGGGTTTGATTTGCTTTAGCCTCACCCTGCCCTCTCCTATAGAATTTCAGATTTGACAACTTTTAAAAAGTTGTCAAATCTTTCGCCGGATATATAAGATTCCCGCTTATATTTCGTTAATCAGTCAATACATTAAAAGCGTAAAATAAACCGTAATTTTGGTTTAAACCTTTTATAAATTGCTTGTCTAATACAATAACGTTAAGGATATACGGCCATGAAGAAATTAATTTATTTAGGATCGTTTCTTTTGATCCTCTCAGGTTTATCAGCCTGCACCAGCTATGACTATTATGTAGCCGGATTAAATAAAACCAATATGAGTGGTTACCGTTCATTTGCATGGATGCCGATGAATAACTCAAACAATAACAATGGCAGCGTGGTGGCAGATGCCAGCATAAAAGATGCCGCAACACAGGCATTATCTTCCAAAGGATTAAGGTTACAGCAACGTAACCCCGATCTGCTGATCAGCTATTCAACCATGGTTGGTACAGGTACCCGCACTTATTATTACCCTGACTATGGTTTTGGTTATGGTGGTTTTTATCCCGGCTTTGGCTTCGGTTGGGGTGGCTTTGGCGGCTGGGGCCGTTTCGGGTATCGCCCATACTATTACGCTTACGGCGCGCCATTTGCTTATGGCGGCATGGGTGTTGGACAGGAACACTATAAAGAAGGCACAATCATCATCGACCTGATAGATACACGTACCAAACGTGTTGTTTGGCGTGGTTTCGGCGTTGGCGAAGTACATAGTAATCCACAAAAAACCCTGGAAGACCTGCCTAAAGTAGTTGATGGTGTTTTAGAACAATTACATGTTAACCCGTCACCTGATGGCATAATGAGAAGAAGGGCACCTGGCCCGGTAAGAAGGCCAATGTATTACCCTACTTCATCAACTTCAATATAATTCAATTAAAAGCTAAAAGCAGAATGTACAAAGCGCAAAGCTAAGTTTTTGATTAGCAACAATGTTTTGCTGTTTATGTGCAGTCATTTAATGGACCGAATATATTTTACAAACGCCTGCTCTGAAACACATTCAGAGCAGGTTTTTTTTTGATGGTCAAAATCATTTGCGCTTTTGCCGCTATCGCAAGTTCCCGTTGCTATAGCTTAATAAATTTATTCACGCCCACTAATTGCTGGTTTGTAGTATTCATTACCCGTAAAATATAAGTACCGGGCAGCAGGTCGCTCACGCTGCTCTGCCATGTTGCCTGCGACGAACTTGAGCTCCTGATAACACTGCCATCACTGTTAATGATAGTTGCTATATAAGTGCCCGCAGCTCCGTTAGTTCCAATAATTGTTACATTAATTACGTCTTTTGCAGGATTTGGATATATGCTGATGTTGCTGATCAAGACATTGCTGCTGTTATCAGTAAATAGTATAATAATAACGTTTGAATAGGTAATTGCATTATTGATATCCTTTAACTGTAACCGGTACTGGTTTGCTCCTTTAGCCGGGTTATTATCAATAAAACTATAAGCGCCTATCCCGCTTGACTGAAGCGAATCAATAGTTTGAAAAGTTTTACCGTTATCAATACTGCGCTGCACATAAAACTCGGTATAGTTAGCTTCATTTTCAACAGTCCAGGTAACATTTACCTGCGTAGCAGTGGCTACTTTTGCAGCGTTAAAACTCAATAGGTGCATCCCCAGGGCCGGGTTTTCACCTATCACCATTTGAAAACGGCCGGAGCCAAAGGTGGCGGGATTATTATTGTCAATATTGAAGTTATACGTTGTATTGGCACGCATATCCAGCGAATCTTTCAGGAAATTATCTTTCAAAAATATGGTAAAGAGAGCCGGCATGTTTTCCAGCAGATCCATTTTTAAACTATAAGTACCCGATGATGTAGCGCTAACTGCCAAAGGTGCAACTTGCGGTGTGGTTTTTGACGGGAAGGGAAGCCCGTCAACCGATAAATCAACGGCATCGGCAGATACAGCGCTCAAGTTGACCAATGCCCCGTTTCCACCAAAGTCAATTGCATCCTCATCATCAAAAAAATTGGGGCTGTATTTTGGATTAAATGTTATCACAATAGCATCTGTATTTACTGAATCCATTATCAATTTTATCCGCATAGCGGGATTTGGTATTACTGTTGATTGTACGGGTACAGATGCAGCAAAAATTTTAGCCAGGTTGCCGGTAGCAGCCTGTGTAGTTGTTTTAGCCGACTCGCGGAAAGTAAGGCTTTGGTTTGCGGCTGTAGCAACAATAAAAAATCCCTCTCCGCTCGAAATCATGTTACTTACAACGCCATCGCTTGAATTTGCACCTAAAAACTCGGTTGTTGTGGTATCGGCTGCCGAGCTAATTGTAGTATGCGGTGTATAAACAGCATACTGTTTACTCGTAGAATTAAAAATGTAGATCTTGGTTGCTGTTGTGCCCGCCGCCGGAAAATTTGCCCCGTAAATAGAAGATTGGGCAAGCGTACCCTGGCGGTTAAACTTTTCCCAGTTTATTGTTGACGGGTATGGGTTACCAACCAGGTTATACCCCCTGATATTACTGCCCACTACGGCATTAGCAATAGTAGTAGTGTAGGAAAGATTAGTATTGTTTGATGTAGCAAACCAGGGCTGTACGGTAATATTACCCGTATTAAGTGTGCCTGTTTGCACTAAGGTTGTATTTTCGGGATAATTATAAGGTGATGTGGTTTTTGTGCCCGCCGTTGTACCGGCATTTAGCGTGCTGTTACCCCTAAAAAAGAACAGGTAGCCGTTACCTACCGGCAAGTAAGTGGTTGTATCGCCGGCATTTGTCAGCGTATTTTTTTTATTTATCCCGAAGTTATAAGCAGGCGTATTGTTCAGTTTTGCAATACTTTTAAAATTACCTGATGCAAAACTGCTTTGATTAGGCACAATATCTTGCCTGAACAAATACAGTGAGGCCACTGCCGAGGTGGAGGTACCCGCGGTGAAACCATTACCTGATCCGTTTAAGCCGGTAACAATAGAGCCGCTCACTAAAAAATTAAGATCATAAACTTTGGCTGAGGTATAGGGCGATGGTGTTGCGCCGCTAACATAAACAGGCGACGAAAGCAACCTGTAACCTCGTTTGCTTAAATCGGCCGAACTACCTTGTAAATAGCGTTGTACAGCATACGTCCCGGTAATTGTACTTGCACCCAACACCGACCCTAATGTGGCTGTACCGCTGGCATCAGAGTTGAAAGTAAAAGTGCTGGTGTTGTTTAACGTGGATGCATTTAAATTAAGAACGGCTGTTGAAGCCAGGGTAAATGTGCTTGTATTGGCTAAAGTGGAGCTGCCGCTTAAATTAATAATTGATGAGGCGCCTGTTGTAAAAGTACCTGCATTATTTATGGTTGCCCCGCCATTTAAATTAAGGGTTGACGAACCGGCGGTTAATGATATACTGCCGCCTGACAAAGTTAAAGCGCCCGGCCCGGCAACAGTAGCTGTACTGCCGGCCAGTACGCTTAAGCCGTTGCTTAGTGTTAATGTCTTCCCCGAATTTATGGTAAGCGTTGAAACCTTCGCGCTGCCAAACGTTATACCCGCAATTGAAGTATTTGCAGCTATTGCGGGAGCATTGGTGTAATTTACGCCGCCTATCCTAACCACGGTGGTAGTGGTTGGCGCAAAACCGCCACCACCGGTAAGTAAAGTAAAATTCGCAGCGTTGGTAAAGTCATTGCTGGTGCCGCCCGTCCAGTCTTCGGTGCCAATTATGGTAAATCCGTTGCCGGTTACATTGTAACTATAGGTACTATATGGAGTAGTAACAAATGATGAATTACCCCCACTTTGACTGGTTGAAAAACTAAACGCGTACCCGGTAGCAGCAGGGCCGTTAGCAACCGTATAATCAGCCGATAATACCGGAGGGGCCGCATCATCAACCATTGCGTTTAATTTTACCAGTGGGCAAACTTCAAGTGCCATAACACAAAGCAGCCCGATAGCGTCTTCCTACAATACATTTAGCATATCGGGCAATACACTTACACTGCCATCGCCTACATTACTTGTAACCGGCGAAAATAGCACCACGACTAACGGCATTACGTCAGGGAACCTTACTTACGGGCAAACCGGTATTGTATTATTCGGATTCGGTGTGCAGGCATTTGGCGCATCATTCTCTGTGGCAACT
>JABDBT010000045.1 GCA_013288465.1 Bacteroidota bacterium
GCAATTAAGTTGGAGCCAATATAAAGTTATCATCAGGCTTGATAGCCAGGATAAACGCGATTTTTATATAGCCGAAACCGTTAAGAATAATTGGAGCGTACGCCAATTGGAACGTCAAATCCATAGCAGTTTGTGGGAAAGGTTGTTAATGAGCAATGATAAGGAAAGCGTATTGGCTGTAGCTCGGAACGAAAAGCAACCGTCCGATGCCAAAGAAATCATTAAAGACCCCATGTACCTTGAATTTTTAGGATTACACCATGAGTCGTCATATTACGAAAAAGACCTGGAGCAAGCCATAATTACTCACTTGCATGATTTCTTATTAGAAATGGGGAACGGTTTCGCTTTTGTAGCCAGGCAGAAACGGCTGCATATTGAAGGTGATGAGTTTTTTATCGACCTTGTTTTTTATAACCGTCTCCTACAATGCTTTGTAATTATAGAAATAAAGACCACAAAATTTACCCACCAGGATATTGGTCAACTACAGATGTATGTGAACTATTATGACCGATATGAAAAGAAAGATTTTGAAAACCCAACAATCGGTATTTTACTATGTGCAGAAAAAAATAATGCGGTTGTGAAAATATCGCTCCCGGAGAATAACAAAACCATTTTTGCAAGCGAGTACAAATTGTATTTACCTACTGAACAACAATTAATAGCAGAAGTTGAAAAGGAGATTGAAAAGCGCAATATCGAGGACCATTAATTTCCATTGGTCACTCTCAATCCACCGCAAAAATTTATCACATACCTTATGCCTGTAGATTGCATCTACAGAAAATGAATAACCACAAAAAAAGTCTTTAGACTTACGACTAAAGACTTGTGACTTAAAAAGTGCTCCCGACGAGATTCGAACTCATATCGATGGTACCGGAAACCATAATTCTATCCATTGAACTACGGGAGCAATTGGGCGCAAATATAACTTATTTTCCCGCTCGTTTAAGTTCAAATTAAAAAACGATAAAGATGTTTTTAATTTACTTATTGTTTTTTTTACCCGATGTCAAAATTATTCCATTTTCAGGTTGTCTTAACAATATACTGTGCTCATCCAGCAAACCTTTTAAGTAATTGTCGGTAAGGGAATCAATACTTTCATTTCGTAATTGGAAGTTGGTGCTTTGACCATCATGACGCCACCTCACTATTTTACACCGGCAGCTGCTGTTCTCTATAGTATTGATCACCTCCTCAATTGAGCCTTCCTTGCCTTGTTTGATATAAACTTCCCTTATACCAATAATATCGTTTTTATTGCCCACATCAAAATTCCATGACGCCGATATAACGATCAGTTTTGTATGCCCTCTGTCAAAACGCATCAGCGACAGGCGTGGAGATTCAATGGTATCTGAATTGTTTTTAACGTATGAATGAATAGAAACAACATTTGGGTTTTCAAATTGCATATAACCTTCATGGTCAAAGCTGGCGCCATACCGGTTAAAGATAAAGTAACCGTTTTTGTACTTAACATCCACAATATTACTTACTACCATGTGGTAGCGGTTACTGTCAGATATGCGCGCCTGCGGCGACCCAATGTAAACCCTCCAAACCCCCTCCAGGCCTTCAATGTCTTTTTGGGTTGGGGTATAGGGCGTAATTTTCATATCCTCCTTAATGACAGCCAATTTCTCTGCTGTTGAGCGCCATTCATAAATACTGGCGGCCAATAAAGCTATGGCTATCAATAAGATGGATAGCCATAAAACACTTATATTTTTTGATGTTGTTTTTGAGAACAATTGATGATGATGTTCATCGTTTGCATTTTGAAGCAGGTTTGTATCTTTTGGGTCCTTTTCAAATCCCCGTCGTCCAACGCCGAACAAATATATATAGCAGGCATCAACAATAAATGGCCTTGGGTTAGTTACTATCCCGTTATAAGCATCTTTTATTTGACCGCCGGTTATATCATATTTAAGATAAGGATATTCCAGGTGCCTGTGGTCCCGCTCAGGTGGGTAATGATCATGATCTAACTGCTCAGCTGTATTAGGAAGCTCATTGCTTATTTTGCTTAATACCTTTGCCAGGTCTTCATAATTTTTCCGGTTGGTATTACGCACAACTTCCTGGCCCGTGGTTTTTTCGTACTTTTTGAAAACCTCGGTTAGCAGGTAAACAATTTCTTCCTTTCCTGTTTTTAGTTTCATAAATTATTGATCGAAAGGCACTTTTCGAAAATAAAGACTAAACTGATCCGGTTAACCATACTTATCGAAATTACAGAATATTTTGTCAGCATTTTTTAAAATCTGTTTAGTAAATTGGTTGAGAACAATTCACTAAAGTACAAAATTGACGCATATTATTCGCAAATAAATATGCGCAGTTATGTGATGTTTTTTTCTTTTAAAGTGATTTATATTGCTGGTAATTAATTGTTTATGTAAATTTCGGAAATGAGGTATTCTTTTCGAAAATAAATAGAAATCTTCTGAATACTATAGGCCTTGCAAGTCGGCCATATTCCACCTTTATATTTGGTTAACCAATTATATCTGAATAATTCTAATTAATATATCAGATAAGCATTTTCTCAATTAGGTAAATTATTGCAATGATTTTTATTAACGCGATAGTATAACCTGGTTGAATATTGAGTAAAGTATGTGACCCTTTTGTGGGTTAATTTACCTTGCTGCATAACAATGTTTATTCAGTATTAATAACCATTTATCAGCAAACCAAAAGCAGCTTAACCAACTGTTTTATTTATAAACCAATTATTATAACCAATATAAACCAATCATTATGAAAGAAAAGAATTCTACTTTATTAATGCTGTTCTTGCTTTTTTTTATCCCGATAATTGTTTTTGGGCAAGAAGTTAAACCTGTTGCAGCATCAAAAATGGATAATAATAACTCCGTAAAGCACCTGGTAACAGGCGTTATTACCGATAGATCGGGCGTGTTGTTGCCTGGCGTTACGGTTAGGGTTAAAAATTCAAACACTGTAGCAGGCAGCAATACTTTGGGCGTTTACACTATTAATGTTGCGCACCCAGATGTGGATGTACTTGTTTTTTCATTTATCGGCTTTAAAAGTGTGGAAGAAAAGGTTGGCGGTCGTGTTAGGATCGATATACAGCTGGAGGACGGCAACAGCAACTTACAGGAAGTAGTAGTTACCGCATTGGGATTTGAGGCCAGTAAAGATAAATTAGGTTATACCACCTCAAAAGTTAAAGGCGACCGTATTGCCGAATCGGGCGAGGTGAGTTTGGTTGACGGGTTAGGCGGTAAGGCTTCAGGCGTAAGGATATCACGTTCATCCGGTTCTGACCCCGGTGCAGCATCACAGATACTGATACGCGGACAGAGCACCATAACCCGCAGTACCGATCCGCTAATTGTGCTGGATGGTATGCCGGTAGAAGGTTCAAGCCGGGGGGAAAGTGCAGGCGGAACAACACAACAAAACCGGTTAAGTGATATTAACCCCGATGACATTGCATCTGTGCAAATACTGAAAGGAGCATCGGCTGCAGCGTTATGGGGTACAAGGGCGGCTAATGGCGTAATACAGATCACCACAAAAAAAGGTGGTGGCGATAACACGGTTATTTCATTCAAATCCACACTTTCTATCGACAAGGTTAGCCAGTTTTATGACCTGCAGGATAAATACGGACAGGGTTCGGGTGGTGTTTATGGTTTAAATAATACACTAAGCTGGGGCGATAAAATTGCCAACCGTTCGGGAGGAAGCGATACTTATAATTTGGCCGGGCCTCAATTTGTTGATGCACTGACAGGTCAGACCTTTTATACCATCACACAAAAAAACTCGCAACAAACTTTTTTAAAGCAAAACTATGATGAAGTGTTGGGCACAGGTAGTTACCTGGATAATAACTTGAGCATAAGCTCGGGTAATGCTAAATCAAATTATTTTTTCAGTGTAGGAGATTTGAACCAAAACGGCGTAATTAAAAATAGCAGTGATTACCGTCGCACAACTTTAAGGTTTAATGCCACAAAAGAAATGAGCAAATGGTTGAGCATTACTAATAGCTTCAACTATTCGCGTATTGGATCTGACCGCGTACAAAGAGGGGTAAATAATGCCGGGTTTATGATCGGTTTGTTAAGAACGCCGCCCGATTTTGATAATTCAGCTTATATAGGGAATTATTATGCCGCGGCTGGTGGTTCATTTATACCAAACAGGCAGCGCGACTATCGTAATTATTTAGGGGCAAGTACCAACCCCGGGTTTAACAACCCGCTATGGGTAACAAACGAAATGACCAACACCGACCTTGTTAACCGCTTTATAAATACATCTGAAATAAACGCTACTGCAACAGACTGGTTGAAATTTACAGTACGTGGAGGTATCGATGATTTTTCAGACCGTACACTTAACTACTTTCCATTTTATACAGCCAATGCCAATACCGGCCAGTATAACAGGGATGAGTATAACCAACTACAATTTAATATTGATGCCATTGCCCGTGCCAACAAAAAATTCAGTGATAATTTTACAGGCAGTTTAATAGTGGGCTATAATTATAATTCACAATCATCATCAAGCCTGGGCGCGCAATCTGTCAATTTTACAATTCCTACGGGTCCGCATAATTTTAGTAATGCCACCCCGGCAAATATTACAACTAATGATGCATTTACTAATACCAGGAGCAACGCCGGGTATGCGAGTTTAGGGTTGGATATGTTTAACCAGGTATTTGTAAATGCAAATGGCAGGTTAGAAGCAGCATCCACTTTTGGAATTGATAATAGTGCGTTTTTCTATCCATCGGCCGATGCCGCATGGCAGTTTACCGAATTAAAGTCGTTCCGGGATCTCAAGTTCCTTTCATTTGGCAAGTTAAGGGCATCGTTCGGGATAGTTGGCATACAGCCGCAGCCTTATCAAACTGCAACTAACTTTGTGTCGCCCCAAATAAGTGATGATTTGGGCGGATCTCTTAATCCAGGTTTGTATGGAACGGGTAGTTATGTACAAAGTGTAAATAAGGGAAACCCGGCTTTAAAACCCGAGCGTAAGCGCGAAATTGAATTTGGTACAGATCTTAGGTTTTTTGATAACCGCCTTTCAACAAGCATTACCTATTATCAAAATAAAACAACCGATGCTTTAATTAATATACCTCAAGCTGCATCAACAGGGTTTAATTTTATTTATGCCAACGCCGGTTCCATTCAAAATAAAGGCTTAGAAGTAGATGCATCCTACAATATTATTAACAAAGGGAACTGGAGTTTTACCGCGGATGTAAACTGGACAAAAAATAATAATAAAGTATTAAGCCTGGATGGCGCTGCCTCGATCAACCTGGGTGAAACAGCCGGAATTTCTTCAAGGGCTGTTGAAGGTTATCCTTTGGGCGTGCTTTACTCAATACCATGGCAGCGCGATGCTAATGGTAAAGAATTGCTTGATGCCAACGGCTTTCCTATTCCCGGTGTTACCTCTGCTGTAATAGGCGACCCAAACCCTGCATGGCGGGGCGGAATTGGCTTTACATTGAAATATAAGAGTTTTGGTTTAAGAACATTGGTTGAGCGTTCACAAGGAGGACAGATAGCCGATGGTACAGATGCCGTATTAGTTGATTATGGTACAAGTGCCACAACGGCAAATGAATCAACCTCACCAACCCCTTTAAAAACTTATAGTGGAACAATAATCCCGGCAAATACACCATTCAGGGGGAATATCCAAAATTTTGGGGCGGGCAATGTGGCGCTTGAGCAAAGCTGGTACACAGGCCCGGGTGGTTTTTTTGGAAACGTGGGTGAAGAGTTTTTGCATAGCGCAACCTGGACCAGGGTTCGTGAAGTTACCTTAACTTATAATTTAGATGCTCCAAAACTGCTTAGAACTAATAAGATCAAATCTATCGTATTAGAGGCTTCCGGCCGCAATCTTTTCCTGTGGAGCCAGGTAAAAGGATTTGATCCGGATGTAAATGTTGGTGGTTCACAATCTGCGAGGGGTGTTACCTATTTTGATAACCCGCCTACACGGTCATTCTTATTTACCATTAAAGCCAATTTTTAATAGCTAACCAATTTAACGAGTAGAAATCATGAAAAATAAATTATATATCCTATTATTTATCCTGCTGGCTTCGGGAATTATATCCTGTAAAAAAGTAGTAGAAGGTATTAATAACGACCCCAATAGTCCGCAAGATGCTGATGCAATTACCATGCTTACCGGTGTGGAGATTAGTGACGTTGTTGTACAGGAAGGGGAAACTGCACGTCAATGCAGTGTATGGAATGGCAATTTTACAGGAGAGCAATTCCAGTATCTGAGCCTTAATCAGTATTTGATGATCGCTCAAGACTTTAATCCTACGTGGGAATTGATTTACGCCAGTTCATTAAAAAATGCCCGGTTAATGAAAAACAAAGCATATCAAACCCATAACTTGCAGTTAGTGGGCGTTGCCCAAACAATAGAAGCGAATTTAATGGGTACGGCTACAGCATTGTGGGGCGATGTTCCTTTTTCTCAAGCCACCAGTACTAATTTCCCTAACCCTGCATTTGATCCGCAGGCAACAGTTTATACTGCGGTACAGGCTTTATTGGATAGTGCCATTGTAAACTTTAATTCTACAGCCTTCACAGCATTTGCTGCGCAGGACGTATTTTTTGCAGGCAACATGCCTAAATGGATACAAACGGCTAATACTTTAAAGGCCAGGTATTATATGCATGTAAGAGATTATAATTCTGCCCTAACTGCCGCTACCAATGGTATCAGCTCAGCAGCAAATAACTTTTTAGCCCCGCACAGCACATTAAGCACAGGAACTTATAACCTATATTATCAATTTATGGCGCTTAGCAGGCCTGGCTTTATGGATGCCAAAGGTGCCTATGCGGTATCATTGATCAACCCCGCAGGTGCCAATTACCGTGGTAATACTAAAACTATTGAAAAGGCAAGGTTTAGTTACTTATACAGCAGCGCCACAAATCCAAATTATACAACAAACGGGTTTTTCTATGAATCAGTTTCCTTCCCAATGGCATCTTATGCAGAGAATTTGCTTGACCTTGCCGAATGTGATTTCCGTATCAACGGTTTTAATAACGGCTTAGCCAGGTTAAATACTTTCAGGGCTTATATGTCTGCAGGTGGTTATATTGGGGCAACTTACCTAACAGCCGGAAATTACAAATACGATCCTTACGTAGCTGCAGATTTTGCAGCTGGCGGCATTGAGAATAATACAGCTACCAAGCTGGCTAATGACAGGGCCCTGTTACGTGAAATTATGGAAGAGCGCTATGTAACCTTTATTGGCCAGATAGAAGGCTTTAATGATACACGCAGGGTAAGAAAGGAAACTGATATCAGCGTTCCTATACCTCCCACTACAGGTACATCAATTCCTCAAAGGATGCTTTACCCGCAAATTGAGGTCGATCTGAATAAGTCAACCCCAAACCCTATACCTGGCTTATTTACACCAACAACGGTAAATAATTAAATATCAAAATATAAGCAGCAGCGTGTAATTCAATGAAATTGCATGTTGCTGCGTTAGTAAAACATAAAATAACCATTATAAATAAGTGAAATATTTAAAAATATTATATGTACAGGTCTTGATAGCTATTCTTTTAGGGGTAGCTGTCGGGTACTTTTTCCCGGGATTTTCTGCTACAGCAAAAGTTATTAGTGATGTTTTTATCAATATGATCAAAATGATCATTGCGCCTGTTATTTTTATCAGCATTGTGTTGGGTATAGCAGGGGCAGGTAACTTACGAAAAGTAGGAAGGGTTGGTGCAAAAGGACTGATCTATTTTGAACTGGTTACAACCGCCGCCATCATTATTGGTATTTTAACCGCTAACTTATTGCACCCCGGCAGTGGTATAAACCCGGTAACCGATCATAAGGCTTTAGTCTCGGCCTCAACGGCAACGGCAGGTATCGACTGGAAGGAATTTGTGATACATATTGTGCCCGGTAGCGTGGTTGATGCTTTTGCAAAAGGTGATATAATCCAGGTGCTTTTTTTTGGGGTGCTTTTTGCTATTGCTTTGGCCAGGATGGGCGAAACAGGCCGATCTGTTATCAATGGATTTGAAAAGTTGAATAAAGCACTTTTTAATATCCTTCACATGGTTATCCGCATAAGCCCTATTGGGGCGTTTGGCGGCATGGCCTACACCATTGGCAAATTTGGATTTGCAACCCTGGCCGTTTTAGGGAAGTTGATGTTTACTTTTTACTTAACCGGACTGCTGTTCATTTTTGTTATATTATACCTTATCCTGAAGTTTAATGGTTTTAGCCTTTGGCGACTTTTGGGCTATATTAAAGCCGAATTACTTATTGTGCTGGGTTCAAGCAGCAGTGAAGCGGTGCTGCCTAATATTATGGAAAAGCTGGAAAGGGCAGGCTGCAACAAAAGTGTGGTAGGTTTAATTATCCCTGCCGGTTATAGTTTTAACCTGGATGGCACAAGTATTTATTTAAGCCTGAGCGTCATATTCCTTGCCCAGGTATTTCATGTTGATCTTTCGCTTGGGCAGCAATTAAGTGTGATAGGGATACTGCTGCTAACCAGCAAAGGAGCTGCCGGGGTAACTGGAAGTGGCTTCCTGGTCCTTACATCAACGTTAACCGCGCTAAAGATAATTCCGCTGGAAGGCCTGGCTGTATTAATTGGTGTTGATCGTTTTATGAGCGAGGGGCGCGCGTTGATCAATGTTATTGGCAATACAGTGGCTGCCATAGTGATATCAAAAAGCGAAAAAGTGATCGACATGGAACAATATCGTTCTGTAGTAGAAGGTAAAACATTAATTCAATAGTATGCAGGTACTTAAATTTAATCACGCCAATGTGCATCAACAACTATCACCTGAACAGTTAGTAACTGCTACGCTTAACAACAACCAGGGAATACTTAATGATACCGGCGCGCTTTGCATAAATACAGGTAAGTTTAGCGGGCGGAGCCCTGACGATAAATTTATTGTTGATGATGAACTAACTTCATTAAATATTAACTGGGGTGGTTTTAATACAAAAATCAGTAAGCATCATTACCAATTGCTAAAAGCAGAGGTATTGAATTACCTGGATAACCGTATTGATATATGGTATAGAAAATGTTATGCCTGCGCGCAACCTGAATATCAGCTAAGTTTAAATGTATTTAATGAGTACCCATCAGGTAACTTGTTTGCTTACAATATGTTTTTACGCCCCGGTGATGTAGAGCAGGATAAGGTTTTAAGTGATTGGACGATAGTACAGGCGCCTGGTTTTTACGCTGATCCCGTTAAGCATGGTACACGATCTCCTAATTTTTCTATTATATCGTTTGCTGACCAAACCATTTTAATTGGAGGATCGGGGTACACAGGAGAGATCAAAAAGAGTGTGTTCACCGTGCTAAATTATATTTTACCTGCCAATCATCATGTTTTAAGTATGCATTGCAGCGCCAATACAGGCCATAATGGCGATGTTGCCTTGTTTTTTGGTTTAAGCGGTACCGGTAAAACTACGTTAAGCACCGATCCGGAAAGAAAGCTTATCGGCGATGATGAGCATGGTTGGAATGACGAGGCTGTTTTCAATTTTGAAGGCGGATGTTATGCCAAAACAATAGGACTGAATGAGGTAAGCGAACCCGATATATTTGCGGCCATACGGGCGGGGGCGTTGGTAGAAAATATAGTTTTTAAACCGGGATCAAACATTATTGATTTTGCTAATAATACCCTTACAGAAAACACCCGTGTTAGCTATCCCTTAAATTATATTAAAAACATAGCAGTGCCATCCATAGGCAACATACCCAACACCATTTTCTTTTTAACATGTGATGCATCCGGTGTATTGCCCCCCGTCAGCAAACTCAATATCGCGCAAGCTAAATATTACTTTTTAAGTGGGTACACCTCAAAAATTGCCGGTACCGAAGCTGGTGTCACTGAGCCTAAACCAACCTTCAGCGCCTGCTTTGGCGCCCCGTTTCTGCCATTGCACCCGTCAGTTTATGCCGATTTTCTTGGAAAGAAACTCGAACAACACAAAATACAAGTTTGGTTGGTGAACACGGGGTGGAGTGGTTTGCCTTACCGGGAAGGAAAACGAATTAGTATTAAACATACGCGTGCTATAATCTCTGCGGCGCTAAATGGTTCTTTAATAACACAGGAATTTGAAAATTTCCCGATATTTAATCTTGCCATACCTACAACATGCCCGGGAGTTCCGCAGGAAATTTTAAACCCTTTTAACAATGAACCCGGGTCAAAGACTTTTGAACATAGGGTTTACGACCTGGCAAAAAGATTTGATGCAAATTTCAAACAGTATGAAAATATAGTTTGTCAAAGTATATTGGAGGGGAAACCCACATTCAGTTAAAATATTAGTAAACTACTGAATATTTTCTTTAAAATTTATAAAATGAAGAAACCCTTTTTTAAACTATTACTGTTGATATTCCTGGCAGCAAGTACTGCGGTAAAAGCACAGCAGGAAATAAAGTTGTATAACGGGCCAATCCCTAATTCAAATAATTGCCCCGATAATGAAAAATGGAGCGTAAGCATTACAGGCAGGAAAATTGTAAAGAACGTTACCGTTCCTACATTGACTGTTTTTTTACCAGAAAAGCAAAATGCGATTCGGTCGGCTATAATTATTTGCCCCGGAGGAGGGTATGCTGATCTCAGTATTGTGGATGGTGGCACAGAAACTGCAAAAGAGCTGGTCAAATATGGAATTACAGT
Organism: Bacteroidota bacterium; assembly: GCA_013288465.1. Next base: position 10,788 of record JABDBT010000045.1, read on the forward strand.
GTTTGTGCTGAAATATCGGTTGTCTGACGAAAAATGTAATATCAATAATAGCCTGGTGCCTTTACAGGATGTACAGCAGGCAATGTACCGCGTAAGAAAAGAAAGCCAAAAATATAATATTGATCCGGCAAAAGTAGGGTTGTTGGGCTTTTCGGCAGGTGGGCATCTGGCTGCAACAGCTGCAACTCATTACAACGATCCTCAAATAAAGGCAGAGGGTATAAGCTTACGGCCTGATTTCACTATTTTGGCTTACCCGGTTATTAGTTTTATGGATGCCCTGACATCTAAAAAGTCAAGGACCCGCGGAGTTTTATTAGGGAAAAACCCTTCGGACGAACAGATAAAATGGTTCTCGGCCGAGCTGAATGTAAATTCGTCAACACCGCCGGCATTTTTGATCCAGGCATCAGATGATAGTACTTCATTGGTTGAAAACAGCATAGCTTATTACCAGGCACTGCATCATTATAAAATTGCTGCTAAGCTAATTGTTTATCAAAAAGGCGGACATGGCTTTGCTGCCTATAATAAGGCCGAAGATGATCATTGGCTACCTTATGCCGTTAATTGGATGAGGCTGAATTTGTTTTTGAAATAACCTATTTAACATGGTATTTAAATAATGATCTTTTTTGCCCCGTATGACGCTAAAGTACCATTAATAGAAGCACCTGATACTGGTCTTTACCAGGCCAATCCATCCGGAATTCATCAATCGATATTCAATTCCCCCTTTAGGGGGTTAGGGGGTTATACATTAAACCTAAAATGCATAATGTCGCCATCCTGAACGATATAGGTTTTACCTTCCACGCCCAATTTGCCGTTCTCTTTTATAGTAGCTTCATTACCGTTGAATTTTACAAAGTCGTCATATTTTATTACTTCGGCGCGGATAAAGCCTTTTTCAAAGTCGGTATGTATAACACCCGCTGCTTGCGGTGCGGTAAAGCCTTTGGTAATGGTCCAGGCGCGTACTTCCTGCACACCGGCGGTAAAGTAGGTAGCCAGGTTAAGCAGCTTGTAAGCAGCTTTGATCAGCTTATTTACACCCGATTCTGTTAAACCCAGGTCATCCAAAAACATCTGCCGCTCTTCGTATGATTCCAACTCGGCAATTTCTGCCTCAATCTGCGCCGATATAACCAGTACTTCGGCATTCTCATCTTTTACAGCGGCCTTTACCTTATCCACATAAGCGTTACCTGTGTTTACAGAACCCTCGTCAACGTTGCATACATATAATACAGGTTTAGCGGTTAACAACCACAGGTCGGCAATATATTCTTTATCTTCTTCGGCAACAGGAGCCGTCCGGGCCGATTTACCTTTCAGTAAATGCTCTTTGTAAATACTAAGTATGTCGAAGGTTTTTTTAGCTTCTTTGTCGCCCCCGGTTTTGGCCATTTTCTCTACCTTTTGTATCTTTTTTTCTATCGAATCAAGATCTTTTAGCTGTAGTTCGGTATCAATAATTTCCTTGTCGCGTATGGGGTCAACAGAACCGTCAACGTGTATAACGTTATCATTATCAAAGCAACGCAGCACATGCAGTATAGCGTTGGTAGCGCGTATATTCCCTAAAAACTGGTTGCCCAGGCCCTCGCCTTTACTTGCGCCTTTTACCAAACCGGCTATATCTACTATCTCGATAACATTAGGCACCACATTTTTCGGAACTACAATTTCCGTTAATTTGGTAAGCCGCTCATCCGGAACGGTAATTACGCCCACATTGGGCTCTATAGTACAAAACGGAAAGTTGGCCGCCTGTGCCTTCGCGTTTGATAAGCAATTAAAAAGTGTTGATTTACCCACATTCGGCAAACCTACTATACCACATTGTAAACCCATTTTTTGGTTGATTAAGTTGATTGGGTGAGTGGTTGATTAGGTTAGAAAGCAGGTCAAATATAAAACTTAATCAACCTACTCAACTTAATCAACTACTCACTCAAAATTCCCGCAAAGATAACAGAAAAAACTACCTTATAATTTGAAAAAATAAACGACTTTTGCCAAAGCTAACAAAGGGTAAAACAGATCAGTAAATATGTAAACACGAGGGCATTTTATGGAAGAAATAGTTGAGCAAATAGAATTGTTACTGGAGCAGGATAGCGCTCCGCAATTAAAAAAATACTTGAATAGCCTCAACATATCTGATGTGGCGGAGCTGATAGACGAACTTCCGGAATATGCCCCTAAATTTATTGAGACGATATCGCTTAACCGCGCGGTAAATGTTTTCCGCATCCTTGACTTCCCCACACAGGAGCGTATCATCAAAAAACTTTCAGGTAAAAAGGTGGCCGATCTCATAAATGAGTTGCCGCCCGATGACCGTACATCGCTGTTTAGCGAGATGCATGGCGATACCGTGAGTACCCTTATTTTGCATTTATCGCCCGAGGACAGGAAAGAAGCATTATCGCTGCTGGGCTATAAGGAAGACAGTGTTGGCCGACTAATGACGCCCGATTATATTGCTGTAAAGAAAACCTGGGATGTTACCCGTGTGCTTTCGCATATCAGGCGCTATGGTAAAAACTCCGAAACCATTGATGTTATTTATGTGATCGACGAGAACGGGATTTTGCTGGATGATATCCGCATCCGCGAAATTTTATTGGTTAAGCCCGAAACGAAAGTTAGCGATTTGATGGACGGGAGATTAATAGCCCTAAAAGTAACCGACCCGCAGGAAGAAGTGATCAATACATTCCGAATGAATAACCGGGTAGCGCTGCCTGTTACCGATGATGCGAATATATTGCTGGGCATAGTTACCGTTGATGATATACTTTGGATAGCCAACGAGGAATATACCGAGGATATTCAAAAAATTGGTGGTACCGAAGCTTTGGATGAACCCTATCTGGATATTAATTTATTCAGATTAGTTAGGAAGCGGGTAGGGTGGCTTATCATACTTTTTTTAAGCGAAATGCTTACCTCGAGCGCTATGCAATATTTTAATGATGAAATAGCTATAGTTGTTGCTTTAACTTTCTTTATACCGCTTATTATGTCGAGCGGGGGCAATAGCGGTTCGCAGGCATCAACGCTTATCATACAAGCAATGGCACTGGGCGAAATAACCATTGCCGATTGGTGGCGGGTAATGCGCCGCGAGATAGTTTCGGGTTTGATGCTGGGCGTAATACTGGGAGTTATCGGTTTTTTCCGTATATATTTATGGAGCCTGTACAGCCCAATCTATGGGCCACATTCATTATTGGTGGCATTTACCGTTGGCTTCTCATTAATAGGGATCGTTTTATGGGGTTCGTTGGCAGGATCAATGCTGCCGATAGTAATGAAAAGGCTGAGATTAGACCCCGCCACTTCATCAGCCCCTTTTGTTGCGACATTAGTTGACGTAACCGGGCTCATCATTTATTTTAGCATGGCCTCAGTGGTTATGTATGATGTTTTTCATAAAAATCTACATAATTTGCCTATCCCGAAATAAGTAACGGGTTTGGTGTTTTTTTAATTTTATGGATTTGATTTTAAATACTTTATATCTTTAGGTATTAAAAATTAAAACCTTTAAACAATGGAAACAACAGAGATCACAGAACACTCAACCCCCGAAAGGCCAACGGGATTGGTATTAACGCCCGAAGCGCAATATTACTTACAGGAAACAGGCAAATGGGCTAATTTTTTAGGTATTGTCGGCTTTATATTGTGCGGTCTGTTTTTGATTATGGCGCTATGTATTGGTGCTATATTTTCGATGCTGGCCCAATTTTCGCCAAATTACAGCGCATTGCCAACTGGGATTTTTCCGGTTATCTCTGTTCTTTTTATTCTTTTTGATCTGCTATACTTTTTCTTCCCTTTTTACCTGTACCAATTTGCCTCCCGTATTAAAAAAGGCCTGGCTTTGATGGATGCCGAACAGGTTGCCCAATCGCTGGGTAAATTAAAATCGTTTTTTAAGCTTTGGGGTATTGTAACTATTGTTATGCTTTGCCTGTACGCTTTAGAAATAGTTGCATTTGTCTTAATAGGTACCGCGCTTCACAGATAAAACACAAAACCCCGCGGGGAGCGGGGTTTTGTTATAGGTTTATAATTAGTTGGTTTTATATTTCGAATGAAAAATCTTCGTCGGCTGTTTTAGCAGTTTCGGGGGCGTCGTATTCATAACGTTTTTCAACAACATCCTGGTGCTCTTTGATGTAATCAATAGTTCCCATCAGGCCTTCGGCAAATTTTTCAAAATCTTCTTTATATAAAAATATTTTGTGTTTGATAAAAACGCCGTCTTCCAAACGTTTTTTACTTTCAGTAATTGTAACGTAATAATCGTTTGACCGTGTTGCCTTTACATCAAAAAAATAAGTCCTTTTTCCTGCTCTTACCTTCTTTGAAAAAACCTCTTCGCGCTCTCTGTTTTCAAAATCTCCCATATTGAATATTGTTGTAATTTAGTTTTGACTGGCATAAATATAAATAAATTTTCAAATCACAAGTATTAAAACGAATATTATTAAACTTTTTTGAACATTTTTTTTAATTTATAGTAATAAATTATACTTTTAAGCGTTCTCCTGCTCCTCAAGCAATTGCTTTTCATACAGTTCAAAATAAGTATTTTTTTGCTGCATAAGGTATTCGTGGGTGCCTTGCTCAATAATTTCGCCATTATCCATCACTAATATTTTGTCGGCATTTTTTATGGTTGATATGCGGTGGGCAATAATAATACTTGTTTTTCCCTGCATAATATTTCCGAGGTTATTTAATATTTCTTCCTCGGTGCGGGTATCAACCGCCGACAGGCAATCGTCAAAAACCATTATCTGCGGTTGTTTAACAATGGCCCTTGCTATTGATACGCGCTGCTTTTGCCCACCCGATAGGGTGATGCCACGTTCGCCTATCATCGTTTCAAATCCTTTGTCCAGTTCGATAATATTATCATACACTGCGGCATTTTTAGCGGCCCGTTCAACCATTGGCATATCCAGTATATCGGCGCTAAACGCAATGTTATTGGCAATGGTGTCTGAAAATAAGAAAACGTCCTGCGGCACAACCCCAATTTGCGAGCGGTAACCTTCCAGGTTTAACCGCGTTACAGGGATGCCGTCAATTAAAATTTCGCCCCCTGTGGTATCATACATCCGCATTAATAAATTGGCGATAGTTGATTTGCCCGAACCTGTGCGCCCTATAATAGCCACCAATTCGCCGGGTTTAGCCGTAAACGATACATTTTTTAAGGCTTGTATGCCGGTATCAGGATAAATAAATGACACATTATCAAACTGAATATAGCCGTCCACTTGCCGTTTAGGTACATTGGGCGATATGATCTCAGGCTGCTGATGCAAAAACTCATTGATACGTTTTTGTGACGCGGCGGCACGCTGAATTAAGGAAGTAACCCAACCCAATGCCATTACCGGGAAGGTAAGCTGGTTTAGATATACCAAAAACTCGGCAATATTACCGGCTGTGATGGTGCCTTTCATTACTTCAATACCGCCAATATAAATGGTAATAATGTTGCTTAGCCCTACCAATAATAACATAAGCGGGTAAAATGAAGCCTGCACCTTAACCAGCGCCATAGAGTGGGTTTTATAATCCTCGCTCTCAATAGCGAAGTTTTTGCGCGCATGGTCCTCGCGCACATACGACTTCATGATACGTATGCCCGAAAAGTTTTCCTGTACAAAACTTGACAGGGCTGAAAGCCTTTCCTGTATCTTCTCGCTGCGGAAGTTGATGGTATTGTTTACATAATAGATAATTACCGCCAAAATAGGCAGCGGGAACACCGAAAATATAGCCAGTCGCACATTTACAGTCAACATTGCATAAATAACCAGTATAAAAAGCACCACAGTATTAATGGTGTACATAATGCCCGGACCCAGGTACATGCGGACGCGACTAACATCCTCGGTAGCGCGGTTCATCAGGTCGCCGGTATTGTGGCGGCGGTAAAATGCCAGCTATAATACCTGGTAATGGTTATATATTTCGTTCTTAAGATCGTACTCAATATGGCGCGACATTAATATGATGGTTTGCCGCATAAAAAACAGGAACAGCCCTCGTATTAATGACAATACTAAAACCAATATGCCAAATAAAAACAGGCTTGAGCCAAATATCTCATAGATCATTCCCTGCCGGTTAAAACCGTCAAAAAGCTGGTAAACGCCAATATTTTCGGTTACCAGGTTAAAAGCTACACGAATAACCTGGGCGGGCAATACGCTGAAGATATTAGATATAATAACAAACAATACCCCCGGTATTAGCCGCCAGCGATATTTATAAAAGAATTTATTAAGGTATGCGAGATCTTTCATGCAGTAAGTCGGGAAATCCCGGAAGCTCAAAAGTAAGCTAATGAAATTGAAATTTCAAAGATGTTAAGAAGTCTGAAAAGGCATAGTTTACCTCATTTTGACCTGTTTTGAATATTGCGATATGCATTAAAATGATTGCGAAAGAAGTTTCACAACTATCGATCCATTGCTATCAGGATAGTATGCATTTTTTCTTTTAGATAGGGCAAATCATTGTTAGCAATTTCCCATACCAATTGCAGGTTTACTCCAAAATATTCATGTATTGAAATATTTCTAAATCCTTTTATGGGTTTCCACGGAACTAAAGGATAGGCGGATTTTAATTCATCTGTTAAAGCATTACAAGCCTCTCCAATAATTTCTATTTGTTTAATGGTGGCAAAACGTTTTTCGGAGTTTTCCAAAAACTGTTCATAAGAAACGCCATCCAGGTATAGTTCTATTTCATTGATGGCATCCAGTATATGCTGTAGCCTTGCCTTATCACCTAAGCTACCTTTCATAAATTAACACTTTATCTTTATCAATAAAGGGTTTAACATATTTAGAAAGGCCGTCATAGCTTACTAAATCAACCTTCATATCCAAAAGGGTTTGAAGTTGATCCCCATAGGTAAAGAATTGCATTCCTATTGGGGTGGTGTGGTCCAGTTCTACAAGAATATCAACATCACTATTTTTATCAGCATCATTTCGTGAATATGAGCCAAATAAATAAGCCTTCTTTACCGGAACGGTGGAAAAGAAGTGCTTAATTTTATTGATATGCTGCGATGATAATTTCATTCATACAAATATACCTTTTTATTAAACAATTAGACCAAATACATGGCTAAAGTTGAGATCGCTTAATATTTCCCCACCCATTAATTCGGAGTAGCAATTGATAATGCCACCCGCGTTGATCACATAGTCGGGCGCAAATAATATGCCTTTGTCAAGCAGCATTTGCCCGTGTACCTGCTCATCCTCTAACTGGTTATTGGCCGACCCGGCAATAATGCCGCATTTAAGTTTGTTAATGGTATAGGTATTTACCGTAGCCCCTAAAGCACATGGCGAATAAATATCAGCGTCGATATCAAAAATATTATTGTTTGACACCGCTTCGGCGCCATATTTTTTTGATACCTGGCCCGCACGTTCTTCATTAATATCGCTTATGTAAACCTTAACATTTTCCTCGCGCAATAATTTCACCAGGTTTTCGCCAACGTGGCCTATCCCCTGCACTATTACCGATTTACCGGTTAAGGTATCGCTGCCGTAAAGCTCTTTTACACATGCTTTGATCCCCATAAAAACACCTAAGGCGCTTATAGGCGAAGGGTCGCCGCTGCCGCCCATGCTTTCGGGCACGCCGGTAACATGCTGGGTTTCCATGCGGATATATTCCATATCCTTAGGGTTGGTACCCACATCTTCGGCGGTTATAAATTCGCCATTCAGGTTTTTTATAAAACGGCCAAACTTGCGCATCAGCGCCTCTGTCTTATCTTTATGCGAATCGCCGATGATCACCGCTTTGCCACCACCCAGGTTAAGGCCTGATATAGCAGCCTTGTAGGTCATGCTTTTTGATAAGCGCAACACATCCTGCAGGGCATCGTTTTCGGTTTTATAGGCCCACATACGCGTGCCGCCAAATGCGGGGCCCAGCGTGGTATCATGAATGGCTATGATGGCTTTTAACCCGGTATCCGGGTCGCT
>JABDBT010000046.1 GCA_013288465.1 Bacteroidota bacterium
CAACATTAAATTTTTGTTGCATCTGTAGCTTATAATATTGGGGTATTGCAGTGCTATCTACATTTAAATTGCTATTTGTACGTTTAGATCGCTGTATGGCAACTTCACCGAAGGTGTTTATAGTAGTATCTAAAGTTAAACGTACATCATTATTGCCATCAGCAGTTTGTGCTGATATAATAAAATGTACGCTATCGGTATAGGCCAGGTTACGGAAAGTAAATTTGCCTTCATCATCTGCAACAGTATCGGCCCCAAAATTGGTAGCTTTATCAAATAACGTTACATGGCTTTTACTTACCGGTTTTCCCTTGGATGTTATTACCGTGCCCGAGATGGATATTCCTGATTCAGGTAAATAAAGGCCTTCTTTAATTGAGCCATCCAATGCCTGCCTCCACTCAAAGCGCCTGTACCCCTGCGTAAGCATCAGTAAGTCAAGAGAAGCCTGCGCGCTATCGCTATTATTGTTAAAATAATAGGCGGGTTGTTCTATTTTTCCCTTTAAATCAGAAGTTAACAGCAAGTAACTGAGTATATTATTTTTATCAATCGCGTCTTTGCCCGAAAGCAACTCTTCATTCATTACAGCAGCCGAAAAACTGCCCGTCACAGGTTTTCCATCGGCACCGGTGGCCTGCATCACAATGGTTGTTTTTTGATGTGTAATGTTGATCTGGTTGCTATCAGTTAACGTTACGTTAAGCTGATCGTGATTATTTATAAAGGCAATGCGTTCGCATAATGGCTCCCCGCCCGTTTTAAATAAGGTAAATTGGGCTATGCCGGTAGGAAATTTCTCTTTAGGTATGCTTCCGCTTACTATACTTCCCCGCATTGAAATTTTAGTTGCATAACACATAAAAGGGCCCGACCGTGCAATTAGTATCATCGAACTGTCGGCAGCGCTATGTGAATTATTTGTATTGCAATATGATACCCTAAAAGCAATATCACGACTTTCGGGCCTGTTGTAAACACTTAATACATAGCCTTGATTTGCCGCGACGGGCAGAGTAACCGTTTGTTGTGAACCATTGGCAAAAGTTAGCAGTGCTTTATAAGCCTTACCGGCAACCGGGTATAAGTTAAAACTTCCCATACCCAGGTATGTGCTATAAAAACGGGTTATTTCGTGATCATCATTGTCTTTAATTATCCCGGATACCGATATTCCCAAGCCATCCGCACCCATCGCCTTAAAGGCAACCACGGAATTTACACCATTTACCAGGCTGCCGCTTTCGGGGAAAAATTGAATAACAGGTGCAAGTGCCGACGATGTAACCGGTTCATTATTAGCGCCATTTTTAACTGCGCCATTATTTAGCGCTTTACTTGGTAGGGTAATCAAACCAGTTAAATTTCCAACTGACATTGGCTCATCAAAAAAGAATTGAGGCCCCTCATTGCGCATATAATTGGTATAGGCCCTAATATGATAGCGGCCCGCCGGCATATTGTAAGGAAGGTGAAAATCGCCAAATGTTAAACCCGACTTCACATTTAATTTAATAGCTTGTAAAGGAAACTGACCTGCATCGCTCAAAAGCTCCACATTTAATAGTCCGCTGATAGCGGATAGTTGGTGTAAACCGCCGGAAGTTAAATAAGCCTTAAACCAGATATCATCGCCGGCTACATAGAAAGACTTGTCAAGATGTAAATATACTTTTTCTACAGGTGGCTGATAATGCAAAACATTGGTAACGCGGTTAATAAAATTACCATCTGTAGGGCTTACCTGTGCAAATAGCATAAACGGGAGGTAACACGCTACTAAAAAGACACAGATTCTTAATTTATAGATAAACATTGGCGCAGGCAGTTAAAACCTAAAAATACTAAATTAATAGTTTTCAAGCAAAACACACCAATTGTAGATATGATAAAAAGTAATAATACTGCTTCTAAATGACCCTGACTTTGTAACTGAAGTTAGAGCCGTGCAGCTATAATTTACCCCTCGTTAACCACGCCCATCGCGCAAAACTTATCGATACGCTCGGTAACCAGTTCGTCAATATTGCGGTTGGTTAATGATTTGAGTTCTTTTAAAAGTTGTTTCTTTAATATGGCTGCCATGGCTACCGGGTCCTGGTGGGCGCCCCCAAGTGGTTCTTTAATAACGCCGTCAATCAGCTTGTTCTTCAACATTTCTGTCGAAGTTAGTTTCAGCATTTCGGCCGCGCGCTCTTTTTGCTCCCAGGTTTTGAATAGTATGGTTGAGCAGTTTTCGGGTGATATAACCGAGTACCATGAATTATCAAGCATTAATACCCTATCACCAATGCCTATGCCCAGCGCGCCGCCCGATGCGCCTTCGCCAATAACTACGCAAATAACGGGCACTTTTAGTATTGACATTTCCAGCAAATTACGCGCTATAGCTTCACCCTGCCCCCGCTCTTCAGCTTCCAGTCCGGGGAATGCCCCTGGTGTATCTATCAGTGTAATAACCGGTTTGTTAAATTTTTCGGCCATTTTCATTAACCGCAGCGCCTTACGGTAGCCTTCGGGGTTGGCCATACCAAAGTTGCGGTACTGGCGGTCTTTGGTGTTTTTCCCTTTTTGGTGACCTATAAACATAACGGTTTGCCCGTTTAAGGTGCCGAAGCCGCCAATTATGGCCTTATCATCGCCTACGGTCCTGTCGCCATGCAGCTCAATAAAGTCATCGCACATTAGCTCGATATACTGCAAGGTATATGGCCTTTCGGGGTGACGGGATATTTGTACTTTTTGCCAGCCGGTTAGGTTAGCATATATTTCTTGCTTGGTAGCATCAAACCTGTTTTCCAATTCGGCCAGCGTTGCAGACATATCCAACTTGTTCTTATCCTCAACCTGCTTCACTTTTTCAATTTGCTGTAGCAAATCGGCCAATGGTTTTTCAAAATCAAACGTAATCTTCATATTACAATAATGAGGGCGCTAAATTAAATAAATCAATCGGCATATTTCAATTCGCTTTTTGTAAAGCCTCAAACCGGGTAATTTGATACGGTGTTAATTCTTGTTGGGTTGACATACAGGCCTGTAAAATAGCAATCCGTATCTCGGCCTGGTAGGCGCCGTAACGATTACCAAAAAATATTAAATTACCATTATCAATTTTCCCTGTTTTAAAAAGGCTGTCGAGCGTTCTTTCGTTCCGTACAATAAATTGGCCGTTTTGTACCCTTAACTTATGCATACGCAGGTTAATGTCGCCGATCTTTTTTACCTGTATAGGGCTCAGGTCAAGTTCTTTTTTAAATTTCAACACCTTATCGGGCATGGGGAAGTGGTTAATTTCGGCTAACCTGGCCATATCATTTAAGGCATCGCCTTTTAAGTAAGCCTGTACCTGGGCGTAACTCATTGTGGTTACCAGCGACCGTTTACCGGTATCAGCAACAGGTTGTGCATTAATAGTAAAACACTTCATTATACAAGCAATAACCAATAAGTATCTGATCATAAATTAACTTTTTACATTCTGCGGCAATTTTTGAACCAAAGTTTGGTTTCAAAGTAAAGGATTTTATCTTAACACAAAATAATAAAACGGCTAAGTGAATAAATGTCCCAAAAATGTCTTTAGTGGGTTGACCGATAAATAGCCCTCATTCTTCTTTTTCTTAACCATGATTCGTAGGATTAATTGGATTTACTTGATTGATTTGCCATGATGCATCAATTGCAATCCTGAAAATCCTTAAATCGTGCAAATCAGGGTTCAGACAATTATCAAAAAGCCCTATCTTTGCGCCATTATGAGTAAAACTACCGACGAACTTTTTAAAAATGTAATAGCACACGCCAAAGAGTATGGCTTTGTTTTCCCCAGCAGCGAAATATATGACGGTTTAAGCGCTGTTTATGACTACGGTCAATTTGGCTCGGAGTTAAAAAACAACATCAAAACCTATTGGTGGAAAGCTATGGTGCAAATGCATGAAAACATAGTTGGTATTGATTCGGCCATATTTATGCACCCCAAAATATGGAAAGCCAGCGGCCATGTTGACGGCTTTAGCGACCCGATGATTGATAACAAAGACTCGAAAAAACGTTACCGTGCCGATCAGCTAATTGAAGATAAGATAGAACGTTACGCCAAAGACGGCAAGACAGCTAAGGCAGAGCAATTGCAGCATGACCTCGATACCGCTTTGACGCAGGAAGACTTGCCGCGCTTAAAAGAGATCATTATTGAACACGAAATAGTTTGCCCTATAAGTGGCACCCGTAATTGGACGGATGTGCGCCAGTTTAACCTGATGTTCAGCACCCAGATGGGCGCCGTAGCTGATGATGCCGATTTGGTTTACCTGCGCCCCGAAACTGCGCAGGGTATATTTGTAAATTATTTAAATGTGCAAAAATCAGGCAGGATGAAAATTCCGTTTGGTATTGCGCAAATTGGCAAGGCATTTCGTAACGAGGTTATTGCTCGGCAGTTCATTATCCGTATGCGCGAGTTTGAGCAGATGGAAATGCAGTTCTTTGTACGCCCCGGCACCGAAATGGAGTGGTACACAAAATGGAAAGAAACCCGCCTGCAATGGCATCTGGCCCTGGGTACAGACGAAGCTAAATACCGCTACCACGATCATGTAAAACTGGCACATTATGCCAATGCCGCGGTTGATATTGAGTATGATTTTCCGTTTGGGTTTAAAGAGGTGGAAGGCATACATAGCCGCACCGATTTTGATTTGAGCCAGCATCAGAAATTCTCGGGGAAAAAAATGCAGTATTTCGACCCTGAGCTTGGCGAAGATGGCAAGCCTTATGGTAACTATATCCCTTACGTTATTGAAACATCTATTGGTTTAGACAGGATGTTTTTGCTAACGATGATCAACGCTTTTGAAGAAGAGGATTTGAGCACCGATGAGAAGCAGGATAGCCGTACAGTTTTACGGCTGCACCCCTGCCTTGCCCCGGTTAAAGCCGCCATTTTCCCGCTGACCAAGAAAGACGGCCTGCCCGAAAAAGCCCGCGAGATAATGGATAAATTAAAGCTCGACTTTAACCTGCAATACGAAGAAAAAGACGCCATAGGCAAACGTTATCGCCGCCAGGACGCTATAGGCACGCCGTTCTGTATTACGGTTGACCATCAAACTTTAGAAGACAATACCGTAACTATACGCCACCGCGACAGCATGCAGCAGGAACGTGTTACCGCAGATGACCTGGACAAGATAATTGGCGGGTTGGTAAGCTGGAAGAATTTGCTGAGTTAAGGTTAGGTAAAAGCCGAAAGCGTAAAGCTGAAAGCAATGCTTACCCCATATTTAAAACGCCCGTTTAAACAAGGTTTTAAGCGGGCGTTTTTGTATTTATTATTTGTACTTCACTTTTTTTTAATAATATGTTATACATTTAATTTAATATTGCTTTATACTAATATAATATTGAAACCTTTTTACGCTTCACTTATTGTTTTAAACCTGGTTAGCTTTAACCTGTTTGCAAGGCAACAAAGTTCGGCAATCGATAGCCTAAAAAAATTAATAACCCCTGCTTTACAACATACCTCCAAATTACCTGATACACTTACTATAAGCCGCATTAACAAACTTGCCGACGAATATTTTGAATCGTACCCAGATAGTTGCGCTTACTACGGCAACCTTGAAATTGCCTTATCAACAAAAATCAATTACTTAAAAGGTATTGCCGATGGCCATACACAAATAGGGGCCGTAAACACCTTCAGGGGCGACTATGCTGCATCGGCCCGAAATTATACGACTGCTTTAAACTTATATAAACAGCTAAACAACAATTACGGCATTAGCGAAAGCTATATAGGTTTAGCCCGGGTACAGGACTATTTAGGGAACTATGATAATGCTATTGGGTTGTTTAATAAGTCGCTGACTTTGTGCGTTAAAACCGGCAAGGAGATCGATGTGGCTAATTGTTATAATGTAATAGGTATTACTTATGACAATAAAGGCGAATTTTCCAAAGCGCTTGATTGCTATTTTAAATCGCTTATAACAGATATTAAGTATAAAAACGACCTGGCAGCCGCCGACAATTACTGTGATATTGGCGTTGTGATGCAGCACATGGAGATCTACCCAAAAGCCTTAAACTATTTTAACCGGGCGCTTAATATATGGCAAAAACTGGATGACCAGCAAGGTATCAGCACCGCGAGCGAAAATATTGGCGAAGTATTGATGGCCCAGAAAAATTATACCGGGGCTATTGGTTACCTAAACAAGGCGTCGGTCATTTTTCATAAAATAGATGACAGGGAAGGGAAAAGCCTCATATATTATGACCTGGGTTTATATAATTACTATACCCAGCATACGGTTGTTGCACTGCATTATCTCAACCTTTCGCTACAATCGGCCGCGCAAAACAAAATAAAATACAACAAGGCTTATGCCTATGAAGGGCTTGCACGAGTATATAATTTGGAGAAAGCTTATACCCGGGCTTATGCTTACGCTTTAAAGGCGCAACTTACAGCCAATAATTTAGGCAGCCTTAACACCAAGGCCGATGCTGCTTTGCAGGTTAGCAAGGCCCTGGCCGGGTTAAAACGCTTTAAACAGGCTTATAGTCAGCACCAGTTATATACGGCTTTAAAAGACAGCTTGAACAATAACGAAAGTATCAACAAAATAATCTCATACAACCTTGAAATTGACTTCTTAAAAAAGCAAAAAGAAATTGCCGATCAGCTGCACCTGCGTGACAATGTTTACCAGCAAAAAATAGCCCGTCAGCGGAATGAGTTGCTGGTTTATGCCGCTATTATAGTGGTTATGGCTATTATGGTTTTAATATATTATAACGGTAAACGCAAACAACAAAAAATAAACCTGCTTTTAGCCGCAAAGAATACGGAGATTATAGGCCACCAGGAAAATTTGGATAGCCAGGCAACAAAATTAAACGAGCTGAATTTATTAAAGGACAGGTTAATTGCCGTTTTGGCGCACGACCTGCGGGCACCAATAAGCACCTTAAGAGGACTATTTAATTTAATGACCACCGACAGCATTACCCACGAAGAGTTTGCAGAAATGATACCCAAAGTATTTGGTAAACTGGAGCATACCTCGGACTTTTTAGATACCTTATTATTTTGGATAAACAGCCAGGTTGACAATACGGGAAACACAGCTAAAAGTTTTGATATTGCCGACCTGGTTACCCGCGAACTGATGAGTTTAGACGATCAGTTAAAGCATAAAAGCATTAGCACCATAATTAATATTGCCCCCGATACCACTGCATTTGCCGACCCAAACTCGACCCGCATAGTGATCCATAATTTTTTAACCAATGCCATTAAATTCTCCAACTGGGACGGTACTATTGAAATAACCTCATACGTGCAGGACGATGAATGGGTGATATTCACTTTAAAGGACAATGGCGTTGGCATGACCGAAGCTTATCTCGAAAATTTATTTAAAAGCCAGGTCATAAGCGCAACAGGCACCGATAACGAAACCGGCACCGGCATGGGCCTGCTTTTTTGCAAAGACCTTATTGAAAAACAAAAAGGTAAAATTTGGGCAAAAAGTAGCTTGGGGGTGGGCAGTGAGCTGGGGTTTGGGTTGATGGTGGGGGCAGGTGTTTAAAAATGGCACGGATAGCGGGGATATTGGTTGTTGGGATGCCCGCGTTGGTTCATAATACTGCTTTTATAATAATATCGATTTTATTACTTGAGCTTGCTGGTAGAAATTACCTTATAGCCACCGTTTATCAACGTACTTATTGGTATGGCATAAGCTATCGTTATGAACAATCTCCTTTGCCCGGTAGCAAGCGACCCAAATTCATAACCAGCCCCTAACTGAAAGTTATATATATCAGCACCAGCAACCAATGCAAATACCGTACTCGATGGAGTAGCGGTGGTGGTGCTACCTGATTGTGGTATTGAAGAACCGGCCGAAGAATTTGAAGCAAATAGAAAACCGGCCTGCAGGCCTATATGGTTATAATAATCTACTGAAGTATTAACATTGTTTGCGTCTTTTGTTATGTCGAGCTCGCCCCATGAATAATTAACGCCGGCGCCTACTGAATTTAAAAAAGATGTCCCTATTATTGAATTTGTTGCATTTTTGGGATTGTTATATAAAAAGTTAGCCCGTATTAATGGAATAGTAAAATTTGTACTTATAACATTAGCATGATATTTAATTATTCCACCTGTAACTGTACCACCAATAGTTGTACCATGTAAAGTTGTAGCGTTGGTTGTTGTTCCACCTGTTGTTATGCCTCCGGTTGTTACGCCATTTACAGTTGTCCCGCCTGTTGTAACTCCGCCGGTAGTTGTTCCACCGGTAGTTACCCCATTAACTGTTACTCCACCGGTGGTACTTCCACCGGTAGTTATACCACCGGTAATTGTTCCTCCATTAGTAATCCCGCCACTAATTGGATCGTAGGTTGTTGCACCTGTTGTTACTCCATTAATAGTTGTGCCACCAGTTATTGTACCACCAGTAGTAACTCCGCCAATAGTAATTCCACCAGTGGTTACACCATTAACAGTAACTCCCCCACTGGTTGTTCCGCCAGTTGTTGTTCCTCCGGTAATTACTCCGCCAGTTGTTGTCCCACCCGTAGTAGTACCGTCTGTAGTTGTCATAACATGGTCTGGGTCAAGATTTGCCGCTCCATTGGTTGTCCCGCCAGTCATTGTGCCCCCAGTTGTAATGCCCCCAGTTGTTGTTGTTCCTATAGTTGTCCCGCCTGTGGTTATCCCGCCTGTAATTGTTCCACCGGTAGTTGTAACCCTTGTATTTTGGTTATAAGTTGAGCCTCCTGTTGTTATGCCACCCGTAATTGTTGCACCTATGATTATTCCATTCGTAGTTGTTCCGCCGGTAATTGTACCACCTAATGTTGTGCCACCAGTGGTAATCATGCTATCTATAATTTTTTGCCCCGATTTATTAAGCTTTGTAGTCTTTTTGGAAGTTGGAATAGACGTGCTTGGAGAAAGGTGCATTCCCTGGGAAAAGGCAATACAAGGAAGGGATACTAAAAGTAGAATAATTAGCTTTTTCATTGCGTTGAAGATTAGAGACCTAACATTTTGTCTAACCCAAAATTCAATAAACTACAAAGGCAACGGAATGAGGATATAGCGGTATTTTCACCGTTTTATGAACATCTAAAATACCGTGAAAACACGGGGTACTAATGTTACAGATACCCTGTACTTTAGTTCTAAAATTACTTAAACCCAAATTGTAATCATCATGAAAAAATTCTTGCTTGTATTAACAACTACGGCATTATTGGCAGTAATTGCCGGCTGTAGTGGCAATGGCACAAAAAAAGAGGAGAAAGCAGCACTCGTTGCAGTCGCAGCACCCCGCACCCCACCGGGAATTATCCTTAAAACGTTAGATGGTGTTGACTCGCTTACTGCTGTAAGGGGTATCAACTATTTTGAAAATAACAGCACTACCGTCCCGGCGCAAAAAATAAGATGTTTTTTATTAAAAAAAGATATGTTAATCAAGATATCAAATTTACTTCAGGCTGAGCAAAAGGCACAAACAGTTGCGGGCTGGAAGCATGTAACAGATGGCATACGTATCTATTTATCAATGGACCCGACCGCGCCAAACGCCCCGGTTTCATTGTTGTTTGTGTCAACTCTTGATAGCACAAATCAGGTTACCGGAAAAAAAGGCTTTCATCACGATTACTACTCTCATGCAGCTTCGGCAACTTTGTTTTCAAGTCCACCTATAGTGCCCGAACCTACACCAACTGTTGCCGGCGGCGCAGCATTATACGGTAATTGCGCCTCTATGCCCACTGGCTGCGCTGAAGACGCTACGTGTACCAATATAGCTAACCTACATTTTACCCCAAGGCAATTTGCTGAAATCATGGTAAAAAGTAGAGCTGCATTACCGCAAAGGCCATTTAATACTCACGCGGAATGGTTTGATATAGATATTATTGGAAAATTGGCCACTGATACAAAACTTGATGCACTACGGATTTATTTTGGAACGCACCCCAATAACGACCCAACTACTGCTTATCAAAACAAAGACGCATTTGTAATAACTACAACACACCTTGACCCCGGTACTAATAATTATGTTGATTATTTTGATTGCGCTACAATGCAGGCTTTGTTAAGAATACCCAAACTTCGTTTGCATAATGTTCCGGCTTTAGATAAAGGCGAATTATGCCCCGAAAATTGCAACATAGATAGTGGTTCAATGGACCAGTTTGTTTTAAGGGCAACTAATAAAGCAAAAAAATAAAAATGCATTTCAAAGATTTTTTTACTTCAAATACTGTTAGTGAGCTCATTTGCTTCTTAATAGCAATGGTTTGTTTAATAAAAGATAGGAACCGGGTATGGAAATACTTCAGTTTCTATCTTTTTATCACCTGCGTAACAGAATTAGGCGCTATTTATTTAAAGCGGCACCGCCATTCAAACGGATGGCCTTATAATATTTCAATGCTATTTGAAATGTTGTTTATCAGTTTAATGTTTGCTAACCTTTTTAATAAATATATTAAAAGTAAACCAATCATCTTAACCGGCTTTGTGTCATTTGCCGGTGTTTACATTTATGAAACAATTGGCAACTCGCATAAAATAATGAAACCCGGTTTTCTTTATTTTAACAATACAACTAATAACGTAATGTCGGTTCTGTTTGTGTTTTATTCGCTCTATTACTTTTATTTGTTACTTAGGGACAGTCAATATATCGATCTGCGGTTTTCGCCTCAATTTTGGTGGGTCATAGGCGTTTTGTTTTTTTATTTTGGCAGCACTGCCGTTAATATATATCGTGGCATAGATGAAAGCGACTCTAAACAAGCTTTATGTTATTATATCCTTAATATATTTATTATACTTTTATATAGCTGCTGGAGCTATGCCTTTATCTGTAAAAAATGGCTGGGAACAACATCAATAGCCTGATATTAATTACGACGCTCATTTTTTTTATGGCGCCCACTTTTATTATCATATATATTTTTATTTACAACAACCGTAAAAGGAAGCATATCGAAGAAAAACAGCAGCTTCAATCCACCTTTCGCCAGGAACTTTTAAAAACACAAATTGAGGTACAGGAAGAAACCCTAAACCATACCAGTCGCGAAATTCATGATAACATTACCCAGGTGTTATCATTTGTAAAATTAAACCTGGCCATGGCCGGCGGCGTTAATGAAACCGAAAAGCAATTAAAGATCAATGAATGTCGCGATTTAATCGCGCAAGTAATTACCGACTTGCGTAACTTATCGAAAAGCCTAAGCCTGGAACATATTGCCTCGCTTGGTTTGGTAAAAACCATTGAAATAGAAACCGACCGGGTAAATATCAGCGGTTTGATTAATGTAGAGTTGCTGATCGCCGGGGATAGTTTTTCATTAGGGCAACAGCGCGAGCTGGTGCTGTTCCGTATTTTTCAGGAAGCGTTAAATAATACGCTAAAACATGCCCATGCTAAACACTTAAAAATCAGCTTGCAGTATTCAAAAGAAATATTTAATTTGATCGTCGAAGATGATGGCAATGGTTTTACGCCCGGCGCGATGGATATGAGTGGCGGAGCAGGGTTAAAAAACATGCAGAACAGGGCAGCCTTAATTGGCGCTGTAGCAACTATTGACAGCTTACCAGGTAAAGGTTGTAGCATTAAGGTAACACTAAACCCTATAGAACAACATATATACGCGGATGGAAGCTATCCAAATAGTGCTGGTTGATGATCATCGTTTATTTAGAAGCGGCATCGCGTCGCTCATTAATAAATTCCCGCAATATAAAATCCTTTTTGAGGCCGGTGATGGTGAAGAATTAACCCGAAAGCTTACCCCAAAACTAAAGCCGCATATTGTGTTATTGGACATCAATATGCCTAATAAAGATGGCATAGCCACCGCGCAATGGATAAGGGCCACCTACCCCGATATAAATATCATTGTGCTATCAATGTTTGAAGATGCCGAAAAGGTGCTGCAAATGGTAAAAATTGGGGTAAAAGGCTACCTGTTAAAAGATGCCGAGCCGGCCGAATTTGAGCAGGCCCTGCATAGTGTGTCGCAGGGCGAGGTGTATTTCCCCGAATTTGTTACCCGCCATTTGATAAACAACTTTAACCACCAGGACGACGAGGTAAAGCTCAATACCCGCGAACTTGAATTTTTAAAATTAGCCGGCACCGAACTCACCTACAAAGAAATTGCCGACCAGATGTGCATCAGCGTTCGCACCGTTGACGACTATCGCGACCGGTTATTTGAAAAACTACAAACCAAAAGCCGGGTTGGGTTGGTTTTATATGCCATTAAAAACAAGCTGATTGTGTTGTAAAGGTGAAATTAGGTAAGGTTAGGCAGCTTGAGGTAAACCAATTGCAGGACGAGTCAGTGTTCCAGCTGTTCCAGGTGTTCCATTTCAATTGGAACACTTTAAAGAAAAAAAGAGCTATGTATAACCACAGCTCTTTTCAATGCCGGGTTACCGGCTAATTATTTATAGCTCACATTCAAGGTAATAGGCACGCTCAATGCTTTTGAAATAATGCAATTGGCTTTAGCGCCTTCGGCAATCTCTTTGAATTTAGCTTCAGATACACCTTCAATTGCTGATCCGGTTAGTTCTAAATGGATACCGGTAATGCTCAGGGCCGCCATATCCAGGTCTAAAATAGCTTCGGTATTAAGGTCGCCGGGGGTAAAACCTGCCTGTGACAGTTGAGCGCCCACAGCCATAGTAAAGCAACCTGCATGGGCGGCGGCTATCAGCTCTTCAGGGTTAGTGCCCACACCATCGGCAAAGCGGGTCTTAAATGAAAACTGTGTATTGTTTAGCGTAGTGCTCTGGGTAGATATTTCTCCCTGTCCTGCTGTTAATGTGCCATTCCAATGGGCTTTTGCTGTACGTTTCATGGTTAGTGAATGATTGAATTAGTGAATTAGTGAATGTTTATTTTTGAGTTATTGATTGATTGTCTGAATTGCTGATTATTTTGATTATCGGATTTCTGTGATGCTGAGCAAATTTAACTAATCTCTCATTAACTAATCTCTAATCTACAATTAACTAATCCCTAAACTTCGCCCGCTCGTACTGCACCGGCCATTCAACCTCGTGCCCCAGTTGGTGCGCGGCACGCAACGGGAAATAAGGGTCGCGCAGCATTTCGCGGGCCAGGAACACCAGGTCGGCCTGGTCATTTTGTATGAGGTCGTTGGCCTGTTTGGGTTCGGTAATTAAACCAACTGCGCCGGTCAAGATCCCGGTTTTACGCACGGCTTCAGAAAACTCAACCTGATATCCCGGTTTTAGCGGGATTTTAGCCGCAGCCACATTCCCGCCTGACGAGCAATCTACCAGGTCAACGCCTTTATCTTTCAATATTTTGGCTAAAGCTACTGAATCATCAATAGTCCACCCGCCTTCTGTCCAGTCGGTTGATGAAATGCGTACAAACAACGGATATCCTACAGGCCAAACTTCCTGCACCGTCGCTGTAATTTCAAGCAACAGCCTTATCCTGTTTTCAAACGGACCACCGTATTCATCTTTACGGAGGTTACTCAAAGGCGATAAAAACTGGTGCACCAAATAACCATGGGCGGCATGTAATTCAATTACTTTAAACCCTGCTTCAATCGCCCTTTGTGCTGCCGCTTTAAAATCGGCTTTAACTTTTTCTATACCGGCTTTATCCAATGCAAGCGGCGCCTCTTCCTTTTCGGTAAACGGTATTGCGCTTGGAGCCACCGCTTTCCAGCCATTTTCCTGATCGGAAGGTATTTGGGCGCCGCCATTCCAGGGTTCACTATGACTGGCTTTTCGCCCTGCATGGGCAAGTTGTACGCCTGCTATCGCGCCATGTTGATGTATAAAATCAGTGATCTCCTTTAGTTTGGTAATATGCTCATCTTTATAAATGCCCAGGTCGGCATAGCTTATGCGTCCTTCGGCTGATACGGCCGTCGCTTCGGTAATAATTAGCCCCGCACCGCCAATGGCCCGGCTGCCCAAATGTACAAGGTGCCAGTTGGTAGCAAAACCGTCATGACTGGAATACTCGCACATCGGCGAAACCACGATACGGTTTTTAAATTGAATGTCTTTTATTTTTAATGGGGAAAACAGGTGCGGCATAACTTTTTTGATGTAAATATGAGTAGTAACACCGGCAGTAGTCTCACTGTTTTGTAAAATACCTTTTGATGATAATTAAATGATACGAACTTTTAACCTATTTTAGGTGTTTACACTCAGAGTGATTTATCTTCTTATTTAAACCAGCATTATTTTGACATCAAATACCTCATTGATCATACTAAGCGGACTGGTAATTTTCTCCTACCTGTTTGATATTATGGCCGGTAAAACTAAAATACCATCGGTTATTTTATTGATGTTGCTGGGCATTATTATTAAGCAGGTTTTAACCTACTTTGGCTTAACCACCTATAATTTTGGCACGCTTTTGCCCACGTTGGGTACGCTTGGTTTAATACTTATTGTATTTGAAGGCGCTTTGGAATTAAAATACAGTAAGGATAAAAATCAGGTGATCAAAAAGTCGTTCCTATCGGCTTTAGTAACGCTATTTGTGAGTTCGTTTTTAATTACCTGGATAATAAGCTATATCAGCGGGCAAGATTATTACCGCTGCTTTATCAATGCCATCCCGTTTTGCGTGGTGAGTTCGGCGGTTGCTATTCCATCTTCATCAAATATCAGTAAGGAGAAAAGGGAGTTTATTGTTTATGAATCTTCTTTTTCAGATATCCTGACGGTTATCCTATTCAACTTCATGATCAACAACCGGCATATCAGCGTACTATCATTCACTAATTTAGGTATCGAATTAAGTTCAATTTTACTGGTATCAATTTGCTCATGCCTGCTGCTGCTTTATTTAATTGGCCGCTTAAACCACCATATTAAATCATTTCTTATTATTTCATTACTCATCCTGGTTTATTCAATTGGGCAGGTGTTCCGTTTATCATCGCTGGTTATTGTACTGGCATTGGGCCTGTTTTTAAATAACGCCAACCAGATCAAGTTCCCTTTCTTCAAAAAGTATTTTATATACCCCAAATTAGGGTCTGATATTAAGCAACTATTCCATATCTCTGCCGAAAGCGCCTTTTTATTGCGCACGTTCTTCTTCATTATTTTTGGCTTAACAATGGATGTTTCGCAGCTGCAAAACTGGCCGGTATTATTAAGTGGGGGAGCTATCTTAGTGGCTATTTACGTTGTAAGGGTTTTGTATATTAAGTTAGTGAACAAAACCGACCTTATGCCCGAGTTGGTACTGATACCCCGCGGCTTAATAAGCATTTTACTTTACTACAGTCTGCCACCCGATCTGAAAATAAAAGGTATTGAAACAGGGTTATTATTTGTGGTGATATTAGGGACAAGCGTAGTAATGAGCCTGGGCTTATTTTTTTCTAAAACCCAGGTAGCCGTGTCCAACAATGATGTTACTGATGTAGTATAATTGAGGAAGTTACTCACCCTTGTCTTCACGTTTAACCAGCAATACTTCATCGCCGTCTAAAGGCAGGTAGCCATATTCATAGCAAAAATGGTAAGTTTTGCCATTTTGCGTATCGTACTTATGCGTAAGGTATTTAAAGTTAAAGCCTTTTGCAGCCATTCGTTCACGGGTGGTTTTTGTTTTGCCTGATGGATTTAATTCTTCCAATACCCTACGGTTACGTTTCAAGATATTGTTAATGTTGCGCACCAAATTATAGCTGCTGCTGTTTAGCTGATTATTATAATTATTACGACATAGGTCATTGCAAAACTTCTTATCGGCGCGGCCATGGATCACATTGCCACAATCTAAACAGGTTTTTTCGGTATTCATAAGGCTAAGGTAATTAAATTAATAGCCGTTTGCAAACGTTTGCAAACGAAAACTATCGACTATAAACGCTTAATAACCGACTAATATTTCTTAGTCTTCTCACATTTGTCCTGTCAATAACACTTAACAAAACAAAAAACTAAAAGACATGAACTCATTAAGAAACAGCGTACGCCTGGTGGGCAACCTGGGTATGGACCCCGAAGTTAAAACATTTGATACCAACAAAAAATTAGCACGTGTATCGTTGGCTACAAAAGAAACTTATAAAAACAACAAAGGAGAAAAAATAACCGAAACGCAATGGCATAACTTAGTAATATGGGGTGCCCAGGCACAACTGGTAGAAGACCTGCTTAAAAAAGGCGATGAAATTGCAATTGAAGGCCGTATTGCCAACAGTAACTATACTGATAAGGACGGTAACAAGCGTTACGTTTCTGAAATAGTTGTTAATGAGTTTTTAAAACTTGGAGGCCGAAACTAAGTAGTTAAACTTTTATAGATATTGAAATCCTAAACCTTATCATTATATTTGTTATGTACTTAGAAGCAAAAGAAACCGCCCGGCTATACACTTTGTTATCTGATAAATTGGGTAACGATACCACCGAGGCCATGTTTAAATACATCGATAATAAAGCCGAAAGAGCCGTGGAAGCAACCATTAAAACATTAGCTACTAAAGAAGAAATAGCCAAAGAATTTGGTGCAGTTCGTAAAGAAATGGCTGATTATCAAACCACAAATATTAAATGGATGTTTCTATTTTGGGTTGGTCAAATTGGAGGAATACTTGCTATCATTTTTCTACTTCTAAAGAAATAATAGTGGAAGCAATCATTAAAACATTAGCTACTAAAGATGATATCGCGAAGCAATTTAGCGATGTTTATAAAGAATTTGCTGGTGTACGTGAGGAAATATCGCGATCTAACGTTGACCTTAGCACCAAAATTGCTGAATCAAAAACTGATAACATTAAATGGATGTTCCTCTTTTGGATTGGCCAGGTTGGAACCACAATAGGTTTTATAATGTTATACCTAAAAAAGTAATATGGTAAAAGGGGTTGAATGTGTCGCGACCAAAGAAGATGCTACAAATTCGCGCTTCGGCTTTAACCTGGCAGGTAAGAATTATATCAGGTGGGTGATTTTGATTCAGTCAGCGCAATTAATAACAAACACACTTTTAATTTATTATCTACTTAAAGTAATTACAAATCGATAGAATCGTAAGCGCATCACTAACCCTGGTGCGCTTTTTCATTTACGGCGTACTCACTGCCACCGGCAATACTTTCCCGTTAAAAAACCTATGGCCGGTTACTGCAAAATCTGCAATGTATTTGCCCATTTCAAAAGCCATTACCGGCGACTCGTAACCCGGAAAAGCTTTCTCCAGCATTTCTGTTTGCGCCGATCCCAATGCCAGGCAGTTAACTTTTATTCCTTGTTCTATAAACTCCTGTGCAAGGCATTCGGTTAAATTGTGCAAAGCCGCCTTACTGGCCGAATACGCCGCTAATCCCGGGAATTTAGCGCTCCCCTGGTAACCGCCCATACTGCCGATATTTAAAATATGCGCCCCCTGCGGCATTAAGTGAAACAAGCTTTGTATAATACGCACATGCCCTATAAAATTGCTTTGCAGCATTTCGACAAAATCAGTTTCCAGCAATTGGGCAAATGGCTTATTAACCAACACACCTGCGTTATTGATCAGTATATCTATACGGTTGTCAAAATGGGTATTGATAAATTGTAGCAGGTCATGATAATCATCATGTACAATATCAAAGGCTATCGGATATAAAATACAATCGGGGTTTAAGCCTGCGGCAATTTCGGCAAGTCGCTCCAGTTTATCCTGCGACCGGGCAAGAGCTATCACTTTATGTTTGCCCGATAATAAGAGTTCTAATACTGCTTCAAAACCTACCCCGCTGCTGGCACCTGTTACTAAGATATTCATATCAACTAACTTTATTCTTCCAGTTTATCATCACGAAATACGTAGTAAACACCTAATAAGGAAACAATTGCAGATATTACATAAAAAGAGAGGCTCAAAACAACAGCAAGTTCTCCGTCCATGTGAAACATCTCGGTTATTACATATTTAAAAATAAACTCGCGGAAGCCCAGGCCACCAATACTAAACGGAACTACCGCCGCCATTGATGACGATAAAAATGCTGATAAGTAAGGGGCAAACTTTCCGGCGTGATGTAAACCTATCATCACCAGTAATATAGTAAGCACCTGGAATGATTGTACGGCAACTGCTTTAGCGTGTGCCTGCCAAAAGTATTTTACATAATCATTAAAAAATTTGTAGGCCACAAAATAATACAGCGCCGTACCCACCAAAAATATGCTCCAGGCTAACCCAATCGGAATTTTTAATTGAGGTAACAGGATAATGAGCACAACGGTTATTAAGCCTATGGCCCAAAATCCGCTTAAACGATCAAATAATATCGCCCAAAAAACCTTTTTTGCAGGCTGTTTATAGCGTTTATTAAGCAAGTATATCTTATAGCCATCGCCACCAATACCGCCCGGAAGGCATAGGTTATAAAATATACCCAGCATATATAAGCGCAGGTTAAATTTCCATCCAATATTGAGCCCTATCGATTTAAAAAAGCTCATTAATCTGAACGCCGAAATTACTATGGATATAAAATAAGCAAATATCGCCGCTATCATCCACCAGGGGTTTGATTGTTCAATTAACCCTTTAACCTTATCGAAGTTTATTTTG
>JABDBT010000047.1 GCA_013288465.1 Bacteroidota bacterium
GGGTTTTTGCCCGGCGATTTGAAGGAAAAGATTGATCCATACCTGCGCCCTTTATATGACGCGCTGGATGATATGATACCGGCCGAAAAATTGAAACTTTACCTGGAGAACCGTACTATTGAAATTGCCCCGCTTGCTTTTATGCGCGGCCGTACGCTGGATAATTGCTTTGTGATATTGGATGAGGCGCAAAATGCTACCGATATGCAGTTGAAAATGTTTCTAACACGTATGGGGCCTTCGGCTAAGTTTATTGTTACCGGTGATGTTACACAGATTGACTTACCTAAGAAACAACAATCAGGTTTACATACCGCCCTGCGGATACTTACCGATATTAAAGGGATTGATATTGTTTACCTGAGCGGCGAGGACGTAGTAAGGCATAAACTGGTACGCAAAATTTTAGCAGCCTACGGGGATATTCAATAGATAGGAGATGTTAGATGTGAGATATGAGATACAAGACTGATAAAGTCTCACATCTCAAATCTCACATCTCAAATCTAAAACACAATGAACGCAATAAAAGAAACACATTTTACTTTCCCCGGGCAAACGGGGTTTTATAAGGGCAAGGTTAGGGATGTTTATACCATAAACAATAAATACCTTGCTATGGTGGTTACCGACCGTATTTCGGCTTTTGACGTGGTGTTGCCCGAGGCTATTCCGTTTAAGGGCCAGGTATTGAACCAGGTAGCGGCCAAATTTTTACAGGCAACAGCCGATATTGTTCCAAACTGGGTGGTAAATGTACCCGACCCAAGTGTTACCATAGGACGCATCTGCGAGCCGTTTAAGGTTGAAATGGTGATACGTGGCTACCTGGCAGGCCATGCATGGCGCGAATATAGCGCAGGCAGAAGGCAGGTATGTGGTGTAAGCCTTCCCGAAGGGTTAAAAGAAAACGATAAGCTACCTGAGCCCATTATTACACCTACAACAAAGGCATCGGTAGGGCATGATGAAGATATATCGCGCGAAGAAATACTAAAGCAAAATATTGTTGCCGAAGCGGATTATATACAATTAGAAAATTATACCCGGGCATTATATCAACGCGGAACAGAAATAGCCGCCAAACAAGGCCTGATATTGGTTGATACCAAATATGAATTTGGAAAAGCTGATGGCGCCATTTATTTAATAGATGAGATACACACGCCCGATTCATCGCGCTATTTTTACAGCGATGGGTATGAAGGCCGGCAGAAAAATGATGAACCACAAAAGCAACTTTCAAAAGAGTTTGTGCGCAAATGGTTAATCGAAAATGGTTTCCAGGGAAAAGACGGGCAGATAGTGCCTTTGATGACCCCGGCCATTGTACAATCAATTTCTGAAAGATATATTGAACTGTTTGAACAAATAACCGGCGAAAAATTTATAAAGGCAGGAAACGAAAATGTAATTAACCGGGTAGAAAGCTCAATTAATAAGGCCTTAATTGCATTGTGAGGCAGACATATTATTAAACCCTTCCCAGCCCTCTTTGCGCGAAGCGTAGAGAGGGCCGACCAGCGTAGCGTAATCGGGGTGAGTAGTCGCCGACTTGCATCGGGAAAAATGCCGCTCGGCGAGGACTCACCCGGTCATCGCTAAGTCGCTCGACCTACCCTCTCTCCGCTGCGCGCATAGAGGGTAAAAACGGTCAAATTATTTTAATGTACCGGCCTTAAATGCATTGTGATTTTATTTGTAAATAAAATTATATCTTAGCACTTTAAATTAGATGTAAAAGGATGAAATTCTCTATCGATAAACACGAGAAATATATTTTGTTGAAACTAAATGAATCAAAACTGAATTCGTTGGTTACTCCACAATTGAAATCTGAACTGATACTGATCAATACAGAGGGTCAAAGAAATATCATCCTTGATCTTTCGCAAGTGAAATTTGCCGATTCATCCGGGTTAAGCAGTTTGCTGGTTGGCCATCGTTTATGCAAAAATGCCGAAGGCACGTTTATCCTTACCGGCTTAAATGATGCCGTTGCGCGCCTGGTAACTATTTCTCAGTTAGATAATGTATTATCCATTGTCCCTACTACCGAGGAAGCTATTGATTTAGTTTTTATGGAAGAGATAGAAAAAGAGCTGAAGAAAGAACTAAGATAATATTATAATGTTTTACCCGGTATGAAATTTGAAGTAACCATACTTGGAAGCAGTTCAGCAACACCTATTTATAATAGAAACCCCACCTCACAGGCTTTAAACATTAACGACCATTGGTATTTGATTGATTGTGGCGAAGGTACACAACAACAAATGCTACGTTTTGATATCAAAGCAAGCCGCATTGACCATATTTTCATCAGCCATTTACATGGCGACCATTACCTGGGTTTGGTAGGGCTGCTGTCATCCCTGCATTTGAATGGCCGTATAAAAACATTGCACATTTACTGCCCGGTGCATTTAAAAGAAATTATCGACCTGCAGTTAAAATATTCAGAAACAACGCTACAATTCCCCGTCGACTATAAATTCACCAATGTAGATAAGGCCGAGGTAATAGTTGATAATGAAGATATTATTATCGAAACTATCCCGCTCGACCATCGTATTGAATGCACCGGGTTCATATTCAGGCAAAAAAAGCGTTTAAGGAAACTGATAAAAGAGAAATTAGAAGAAATTGGCGTGCCAATTGAATATTATACTGCTATAAAAAAAGGGAAAGACTATACCGATACCCGTGGCAAAATATACAAAAACGATACCCTGACCATCGACTCTGAGCAGCCTAAAACCTATGCTTATTGCTCAGATACCTTAGTTAATGAAGCCTATTTCGGACAGATCAGTAATACAACCCTCCTGTACCACGAAGCCACATTTTTGCATAATATGCTGGACAGGGCCAAAGAAACACACCATACCACCGCCTTGCAAGCCGCCGAAGTTGCCATAAAAACAAATGCTCAAAATTTGCTGATAGGCCATTTCTCGGCCCGGTACAAAAAACTCGATGAGTTATTAGAAGAAGCACAAAGCATATTCCCCGCTACCGAACTGGCTATTGAGGGGAAAACTTTTGTGATTTAGAGGGGGAGATCTTGTGCTACTTTTTTGATACTGATGGCGAACTCTTTTATTGAGGATGTGAAGAAAATCGTAGCTTTAAGGAAATAAACTTTATCCTTATAAAAAATTGGTAATGAAGAAGATACTTACCATACTCGCGGTTTTTATGGCGGCAGGTTGCAGTCACGGGCGCAAGCCGGACAATATAAAATCGACTCCGAAGGCGGTGGAGAAAAAAGTATCAGCTGCCGACACTGTTGATAAGCCAACGATTCATTATAGTGATCAACAACTTGAAGCGTTTTTAGATAGTGTAGGCCGATTGCCAACACAACCTCTGTTTGATAAAGTATCATTTCTTGCAGATTCGGGTTTTAAGCACCAGCAGCAATTTGACACACTGGTATCGGCCAAGGATCTAAATACATTAAAGAAAGCTATTCGTAGAGGTGCCATCAACGTAAAATATGCGAGGCGTATTTTTAATAATCCCGAAATAGATAGCTCATGTACCGAAAAAAGTATTTTTTTAAATTACAAACAAGGTCTTACGCCTATAGAATTTTATCTATTCAGCAAAAATAACGGAGACCTTGACGAATACGCCATTTGCATTGGCGATCCTGACCATTGCCCGAACGCTTGCCTGTATTTTTTTAAAGGCAACAGGGTTATTGCTATGCATAAATTTTATGAGCGTTTTGAACCCGGTTTATATCATTACAAAGACAGTGACGGCAAAACAGTAATTTATTATTGCTATATGTTTGCTGAGGGCTCAAACCAATGGTGGTTCAATTATTTTTTCTATAAATACGATGGAAATAAACTGATTCCTGTTTTAAATGTACTTGAAAATGGGAATGTGACGATGACTGTTGAACGGGCATTCTGGCTTGAATCCACCGTCCAGAAAACTAACCCATTAACAATTAAAATGGTGTATCACGACCAGTTTCCAGCTTCATTTAATGACATTGATTTTGGCCCGTATATAATAAACGATTCAACCGTTGTTAAATACCGTTGGGACGAGCGTTCGAAAACATACCAAGGTAACTATGAACAATCTAAACTCACTAAACCGCAAATAACGTCATATTACTTACCTGGTGACAACCTTTTGTTTATCAACACACATTATCAAACGTTGAAAAACGGCTTGCATGACAAAAACAAACGTGTACGAATATTAAACTACTTAAATGAGGTAAAAGCAGACGGTCATAATTACTCAAATAAAAAAAGCCCTTAGCAGAAAACTACTAAAGGCTAATATTGAAATGTGACTCTGCCTATAACAAATTAAACATTTTTCTTGTTAAATATAGCACCATGAATTTACAAGGAGAAAAAACGAACATTTTGCAACCCATTGTGTTTTATCCCCATGACAATAAAAACCGATAATCCCGACGAAACCGAAAGGTTAGCCGAGCAGGAACTGAAATCATCCCTCAATTTCACCAAATCACTAACCGATCAGCTGGCTGTGTTTATTATTGATATTTTAGGGAGTATGTGGTTCCTGGTTTGCTGCATATTGATCTTTATTGTATGGATAACCTGGAACCTGAATTTACTGCCATGGCTCAAACCCTTCGATCCTTATCCTTTTCCTATCCTCGAATTGGCAGTATCATTATTCGCTATAGTGCTTTCGGTATCTGTGCTCATCAACCAAAACCGCCAGGGCCGTATTGATAAGATAAGTCACCAGGTAGAGTTTGAAGTGAATGTGCGCGCTGAGAACGAGATCACCAAAGTACTCAACATGCTACATGATATTCACTTGCACCTGGGCCTCGAAACCAAAAAAGATGCTGAGCTTGAAGAAATGAAAGAGCAGACGGATATTAAACTGATACACCAGGCCCTTGATGAACAGGTAGTCGGCAATGATGCTGCTGCCGATTTACCGCCGCAATAATATTTAAAACAAATTGGGGGTTAATAGCTTATAGTGTTGTAAAAAACCAACTAAACACCCTATTATGAACGCTATACTTTATATCATTGCTGTAATCCTGATCATTGGCTGGGTACTGGGCGCATTTGTTTACGCCGTGGGCGGATTGATACACATATTACTGGTTATCGCTGTCATCGCTATTATTTTAGGTGTGATCAGGGGACGGTCGGCCATTTAATGATAACGAAGGTTCAAACTATTCGATAACAAAATCAAATTAATCCTGTATGGAAAATAAAAAAACCTGGCACGAAAAGCACCAGGACTCCTCTAAATTCGGTGATCGTTTAGCCGATTCGGTAGCCACAGGCATGGGCTCCTGGCGGTTCATTATTATACAAACGGTTATCGTGGTGGCCTGGATGATCGCTAACGTGATCGGCTTTATCTATCACTGGGATGTTTATCCTTATATTTTATTGAACCTGGTGTTTTCTACACAGGCTGCTTATGCTGCGCCTATCATTATGATGGCGCAAAACCGCCAAAGCGAACGCGACCGCCACCATGCAGAACAAGATTTTAAAACCAATGTGGAAGCCAAAAGAGAGATCGAGCAATTACTGGAAAAACTCAATTCTATCGAAATAGACAAGCTGGATAAAATTATAGAGCTGCTGCAGGGTAAGGAAAGCAAGAAGAAATAAAGCCGGACTTTATTCTTGTTCCGTATTGATTAAAGGGACCGTAAACCAAAAGGTACTTCCTATGCCTGGTTCACTGTGGACGCCGATTTGCCCGTTATGTCTCTTGATGATTTCAGAACAGATATATAAACCCAACCCTAACCCCGTGTATTTAGCACCCGAATGGTCTGCACGCCAATAGCGGTCAAATAAGTGTGGCAATTGATCGGTAGGGATACCCGGCCCAAAATCTTTTACGGATATTTTCACAAAACCGCCTTCCCTGCTTACGATCAGGTAGATCTGTTTGGAATTGGGAGCATACTTGACCGCATTGTTTACAAAGTTTACTACCACCTGGTCAATGCGGTGTTCATCTGCATAGAGCTGTATTTCTTCATCGCTTTCTACAATCAGTTCATGTTTCCCCGCCACTCTTACGTGGTTACAGCAATAGTTTAACATTTCCCTGGTATTAAATACTTTTTTATTTAGCCGAAGCTGGCCTTCGCTATAACGGTGCATGTTGAGCAAGTCATCCACTAAGCTATTGATCTTGTCCATGCTCCTGATAGCGGAATCAATCAGTCGCGGGAGCATTGGATTTGCCAGATCCTCCTTTATTCTTTCCAGCAACTGGAGGTTAGCTTTTAAACTGGTAATTGGTGTTTTAAGCTCATGGCTGGCCACGCTCAAAAAGTCATCTTTGCGCCGTTCAAATTCTTTACGTTCAGTAATATTTTGTGTTACACCAATTAACCGGTTTACCTTTCCTTCATAATCGTGCTTCGGCTTTCCGAAGGCGTTGATCCAATGCCTGGAACCATCGGGCCATAGCACCTGGTATTCCGCCTGGAAAAAAGAATTATTTTGTACTGCTGTGTTGATCTGTTTATTAACATACTCCCGGTATTCGGGCAGCATCAAATTTAATAAGTCCGGATAGTTAAAGACGGCATCTTTTTCAAGGCCATAATTCTTTTTACATTGCTCGGAGCAATATAACAAACCACTATGTATATCCAGGTCATACGAACCTAAACTCCCGGCATCCATCGCCATCGCCAAACGCTCGTTGCTATCATCAACCACTTTCCGGGCATCCATCTGTTCGGTTATGTCGGTAGCAACTACCATAATAGAATGAGTATGGCCGGTATCGTCCTTTAAGGGCCTGTAGGCGAAATTATAAAAGGTATCTTTTAATTTCCCGTCGCGCACAACTTCAACCTTAGCATCGTAACCATAATATGTCTTTCCGGTTAGGTAAACATCTTCCATTATTTTTAAATAAGGTGTCCCTTTCAGCCTCGGGACGCCTACACTTAAAGGCAGGTTAGTGATGTTTTCTCTTTCGCCCCAAATTTCCAAAATTTGATCATTAACCGATTCAATAATAAGGTCACGGCCTTTTAAGATAGCTATTCCGGCTGGAGCCTGTTCAAAAATTATCCTTAGTTTTGCTTCACTGCCTGATAGTTGTTCGAAAATCGTATCTAAATGCTTCCTGCTCACTGCCAGCTCTTCTATAGTTGAGTTAAGCTCTTCATTAGTGGTTGCCAGTTCTTCGTTAAAGTCACGGAGTTTATCTGTTTCGGTTATTGCGGATAAGCGAAGTTCGATCTCATCCATTACGATTTTAGCTAATCCTTCTAAAATTAGTTCATCTGCTTTTGAAAATTTCCGTGGGGTTTTATCTATCACGCACAAGGTTCCAATGCGAAGGCCGTCATGCGTAGTTAAAGGAGCGCCGGCATAAAATTTTAAGCCAAACTCGCCGGCTACATTGGGATTAATCAGTAAGCATGGTTCTTCGGGTGCGTTTTCAAACACAGTCACCTCGGGCTTTAAAATAGCCAAAGAACAAAGGCTGATGCCCCTTGAGGTAACACGCGCTTTACCCATGCCAATATTAGCTTTAAAAAATACCTGCTCAGCATCAACAAGGGATACCAAAGAGATAGGTACTTTGAAAATTTGTGTGGCTAACCGGGCTACATTATCAAATGCATGTTCAGGGGGGGTATCCAGTATTTTATACCTTTTAAGTGCTGCAATACGCTGTTGTTCATTATCGGGAATGATATTTATTCCAAACGTATTATCCATTTGATCAATTAAAGTTCTTAATAGGAAAACGGTTAAAGATAGCTATTGTTTTGGTTATTCTTTATAAACCAATAGGTAAGTAGATTTCGCTTTTTTTAGTTTTAATTGCCGCATTCAAAATCATTAGATGAAGTTTATAGTTGAGCATGTAGCAGAAGAAGTAATGCCATTTTTGTACTTTGGAAGTAATAGGATTTTTTCTGCGAAACCCTAAGCTGCAAAATTATTAACCGCCAACCACTTATTTCTTTCCCCCGCCAAATACCGAGAAGTGTACATAGCGTTTTGGATTGGCTTTCAGGTCAATAAACAGGGCATCCAAATCTTTTGATGATTTCTCCAGGTTACGGTACAGCGAATCATTATTCATCAATAATCCTAACGAGCCCTTACTGTTGTTTATTTTACTTATGGTTTCCTGTAGGGCGGCCACTGCTTTATTGGCGTTATCTAAGGTTTGTTTAATATTTGAGTTGGCCAGGTCGCCACTAAACTTTTTAAAATTATCGGTAATGGGGGTGAGGCCGGCGGTTGTGTTTTTTAAATTAAGCGATACCGCTTCCGTATTTGACAATATACCGTTAATATGATCAGTTTGTGAACCTACCAGGGCATCTATTTTTTTAGTTGTGCCCTCAAGTGTTTGTAATGAATTAGCTATGCTGGTAAAGCTCCTGTCAACGTTTTTTTGGAAGTTGGGGTTCAGTATTTTATTGATGGATGCCAATGATGAATCTAATTTAGTGATCAGGTTTTCGGCCTTCATTTGTATTGGTTGCAAGCTCTCGGCAAGGCTTCCCTGCACATCGGCCCGCAAAGTGTCCTGGTCTTCGGCATACTCCTTGCTGGTGCCTAATTCAAAAACTATTGCCTTACCGCCCAAAAGGTCGGTGCTAACCAACTTTGCAAGCGTGTTAGAAGGTACACTATATTGTTTCTCAACTTTAAATTCAACAACAGTACGCCCGTCTTCGCGCAGTTTCATTTTTGACACCCTGCCTATCTGGAAACCATTTACCAAAACCGGCTTTGATACCGAAAGCCCTTCAACACTTTTATAAATAGCGTAGAACTTGTTGGAGCCCGAAAAAACATCATTTCCGCTTAAAAAACTATAGCCCAATATCAGGATAGTTATTGCTATTGCCGTAAGTGCGCCTATTTTAGTTTCGTTAGATATCTTCATATTATAGATTTGAGATATAAGATTTGAGACTTAGATGTTTGTTATGAATCAGGAAACAAAAAACTTGTTTACCCTTTTTCTCACATCTCATATCTCACATCTTATATTATAGATTTGAGATATAAGATTTGAGACTTAGATGTTTGTTATGAATCAGGAAACAAAAAACTTGTTTACCCTTTTTCTCATATCTCACATCTCATATCTCACATCTTTATTGTTGTGCTACCTGCTCAACCTGGTCTTTGTATTTTTGTAAGGCCCGTACAATTGACGCCACAATTTCATCCTGCCCTTTTTGCGAATTTAAATAATCTTCATCCTGCGGGTTATCAATAAAACCGGTTTCAACCAATACAGCGGGCATGGCAGTATGGCACAACACCAAAATGCTTTCTTCTATCACCCCGCCGCTGCGCCTGCCGTCAACATCAACAAGTTCATTGTTAATAAGGTTTGCCAGGTTTATGCTTTTTTGGCGAAATTTCCGTTTATATTCACTAATTAATATAGCGTTTACCGGGTCATTGGGGTCAAAAGTAGGGTCGTCCTGCGCTTCCTCTTCTATCTGTGTGTTTTTTACCGCATTTTCTGCCTCTTTTTGGCGCTTAAAGCTATAAACAAGCATCAAAACCCCCCTGCCTGAATGATCGGGTACCGAAATAGTTTTATAAACAGGTTTATGGTGTTTGGTGCCAACGCGCTCCCGTATATACTTGTCGGGCAGTGCATTACAATGTAATGAAATGAAAACGTCCCCCTTGTTTTGGTTGGCTATATCCGCCCGTTTTTGCCAGTCAACATCCTCATCAGTACTTCGTGTTAGCACTACTTTTATGCCTGATAGATCTTTTTCTATCGCTTTTTGCAATTTAAACGCTATAGCAAGCGTTACATCTCTCTCATGGGAATATGCGCCCGACGCGCCGTGAGAAAAACGACGCCCTGTACCTTCATGGTCTCCGCCATGGCCGGGGTCAATAACAACGGTTTTAAGTTTAAAACCTTTATTTACAACGGTATCTGTTTTTGTAGATGCCTGAGACTTAAATGATAACAATGCAAAACACAGTACAAATGCCGATAAACCACAAATCAATCTTTTCAATGCCTTAATTTTCATTATTTTTGAACGCCGTTAACTATATCTGCAAAAATACTATTCATAATCAATTTTGAAATTCATAAGCTTATTTTTTCTGCTTGCAATTATTTTACTGGTCAACATTATCAGTGCTTCCGGTACAAGCAGGGTAAGTAGCTACAGGCCCGTTGCAGATACCCTTATTAAACAGGATACCATTAAGAACAAAAAGCCCCCTAAAGGTAAAAAATCTTCGGCAACTTCGGCTAAAAAAACTACAGCTGTTAATGATACTACTAAAAAGGGCCAGGGCGATCTCGAGTCAGAAGTACATGCGGTGGCCGAGGATTCAACGGTTTATGTGGGCAATATTGTATATTTATATGGTAAGGCACGGGTAACCTATGTGGATTTTGAACTGGATGCCGATTATATAAGATGGGACAAGAAAAATCATCTATTATTTGCCCGGGGTAGCATTGACCCCAAAACAAAGCAGTATATAAACCGCCCTATATCAAAACAAAAAAATGAAGATGCTGTTGAGTCAGACTCACTGGTGTTTAATTATGAGACAAAAAAAGGCAAATTAACTAACCCCAACACCAAGCAACAGGAAAACTACATAACGCATGGCCAGGTAAAGGTATTAAATGATAAAGAGGCTGCTGTACGTAATATTATCTTCACCACTTGTAATAAGCCCGACCCCGATTTTGGAATAGTAATTACTAAGGGCATTGCCGAAAAGAAACAAATTATATCAGGCCCGGCATATCTTGAAATTGAAGGGATACCCATACCAATAGGGATACCTTTTGGTTTCTTCCCTAAACAGGATACCCGCACATCAGGCGTAATTATACCATCGTTGGGCGAAGACCCCAGGCTGGGTTTCTACCTCAGGAATTTTGGATATTATCTGGGGCTAAGTGACTATGCCTCTTTGACCAGTACCGGTACTTATTATACAAACGGCTCTTATGAAATAAACAGTGTCCTGGAGTATTTCGACAGGTATAAATATTCGGGTAATTTATCATTAAGCTATGGCGCGCACAATTATGGCCTGCCAGGCGACCCTTTTGCCCGCGACTTTAATATCACCTGGTCGCACTCACAAAACCCCAATTCAAACCCCGGCAGTACTTTTAGTGCGTCGGTAAATGCAGGTACATCCTCCTTTGCCCGAAATGACCCGTCATTAGTTGGTTTTAACCTGCAAACACTTACACAAAATACCCTGCGCTCAAGTATCTCTTATGGAAAAACATGGAGCGGCCTGGGTACGCCAAATTTAACTGTCAGCCTTTCGCATAGCCAGGACCTTACAGCAAAAACAGTTACTTTAGAGTTGCCAACCTTTAACTTTAGTATAGCAACTATAAGCCCGTTTGATTCAAAAACCAGGGTAACAGATGCAAAATGGTATCAAAAAATAACAATAGGGTATAATGTTACGGGTACAAACAAGATCACCGCCGTGCCCGAATCAGAGTTGTTTCAAAGCGCCACATTTACCAAAAAGATGCAAAACGGCTTGCAGCATCAAATACCCATTGGCTTAAGCTTAAATGTTTTTAAATATTTTCAGTTTAATACCAGTATAAACTATACCGAGGATTGGTATTTTCAAAGTATCAGCAAACATTACGCCAGGGCCGATTCTTTAGTAACTGATACAGTGCCGGGTTTTAAAAGGGTCGGACAATATACCCTTAGTGCCGGTTTTTCTACAAAATTGTATGGTTTGTTAACATTTAAAAGCGGGACATTAATGGCTATACGGCACGTAATGACCCCCAATATAAGCTTTAGCTACCGGCCTGATTATAGCAGCCTCGACTATAATTTTAACCGGTCAATTGTGAGTAATGCTACCATACCTTACCCGGTTGTTTACCAACGTTATTCAATCTTTGACAACTCAATTTACAACGGGCCGCAAGGAGGCAAGCAAGCAGGGTTGAATTTTAGTTTGGATAACAGCCTTGAAGCAAAATTGCGCCCTAAGAGCAACGACACCTCGCAAACGCCCAGGAAAGTATGGATATTACAAGATTTAAGCCTCTCTACATTTTATAATTTTGCTGCCGACTCGTTTAAACTTTCGGCTATCAGTTTTTCGGGCCACACCGCTTTTTTGCACGACCATTTAAACATTACTTTCGGCGGCAGTCTCAACCCGTACGAAACAAAAATTAGTGACTCTATTTCAAATAACCAGGTCCAGCGTTATGCCCGTTCAATTGATCGCTATACCTTCCAGGATGGCCGGTTGCCCATGCTTACTTCCTTTAATTTTTCGGCCAGCGCAAGTTTAAATCCGGCAACCTTCCACCCGCACCCCACGGTGCAACCCGTTGGTAATACGCTGCAAAGTATAAACCCGCAACAAGCCTCAAAACTGGCCTTGATCAATAGCGACCCAACTGCTTATGTTGACTTTAATGTACCCTATAACGTAACGTTAAACTATAGTTATACTTATAGTAATAATGTAACCAGTACCTCAAATACAAATACATTAGCAATAAGCGGAGATGTTAACTTAACTTCGAAATGGAAAGTACAATACACAACCAACGTTGACCTGCGGGTGCGGCAAATAAGCAGCGCTACCTCATTTTCAATATATCGCGACTTGCATTGCTGGGATTTGGCTATGACGTGGCTTCCGTTTGGGTATTATAAATCATACAATGTTACATTAAGGGTAAAATCAGCTATTTTGCAGGACCTAAAACTGAGCAAGAGGAGCGATTATACCAGTAACCAATACTTTACCCCATAAAAATGCTTGCAGAAATAATTACCATAGGCGACGAAATATTAATAGGACAAATTGTTGATACCAATTCAGCATGGATGGCCGCCCGGTTAAATAATGTAGGTATTCGTATCAAACAAATTTCATCAGTATCTGATAATAAAGAACATATATTAAAAGCCCTTGCCGAAGCGGCCCAACGGGCTGATATTATTTTTATAACCGGTGGTTTAGGGCCAACAAAAGATGATATCACTAAAAAAACAATAGCCGAATATTTTAATGTAGGGATGATTGAAAATACCGAAGCCTTAAATAATGTGCTCCGAATTTTTGAACGTTATAAAAGGCCCCTGTTAGAAATAAACAGGCTACAGGCGCAGGTGCCCGAAAATTGTGAGGTGATTATCAATAACAACGGAACCGCCCCGGGCATGTGGTTTAATGAAGGCGGAAAAGTATATGTTTCAATGCCGGGTGTACCTTTTGAAATGATGTATATGATGGAAGAACAGGTGATACCTAAAATTAAATCGCTGTTCAAACTCCCGGTAATAATACATAAAACAATACTAACGGTTGGCGAAGGCGAGTCATTTTTAGCCGAACGGATTGCTGATATTGAAGATGCACTGCCTGATTATATTAAACTGGCCTATTTACCCAAACCCGGCCAGGTGCGGCTGCGTTTGAGCGGATATGGTGAAGATGAAGTGTTTCTGACTAATAAATTAAATGAATTTGCTTCAAAAATAACCGAGCGTGTAAAAAACGTTGTCATTGCCGAAGAGGATATACCCATTGAAAAAGCGATACTAAACTTTATGACCGAAAACGGGCTTACCCTATCGGTTGCCGAAAGTTGTACCGGTGGTTATATCTCGCATTTAATTACCCAGCACGCGGGTTCGTCAATCGTATTTTATGGTGGGGCTATATCATACTCGTACGAATTAAAAGAAAGCGTATTAGGCGTAAAGCATGAAACCTTATGGCAATATGGCGCGGTAAGCGAACAAACCGTTACCGAAATGGTAGAAGGCGCGTTACTGAACTTTAAATCTGATTATGCTATCGCGGTCACGGGGGTTGCCGGCCCGGGTGGTGGGTTGCCCGATAAACCGGTAGGCACAGTATGGATAGCCGTAGCATCGGCACAAAAAAAGCTGGTAAAGAAATTCACATTTGGCAACCGCCGCCAGCAAAATATTGAGCGGAGCGCTACAATGGCATTGGCCATGTTGAATACTTTACTAAAAGATGTTGAAAAGTAGTTTTAAATTTATCTAATTTTGCCCCACAATTATATATCAACTTATGGCCAGGTACCAACTGTTATTGCCAAAAATGGGGGAGAGTGTTGCCGAAGCAACAATAATTAAATGGTTAAAAAAACCAGGTGATTATATTGAAGCGGATGATGCAGTAATGGAAATAGCTACCGATAAGGTTGACTCTGAAGTTCCATCGCCCGTATCAGGCAAGTTAGTTGAACAGCTTTGTAAAGAAGATGAGGTTGTACAGGTTGGTGCTGTTATAGCCATTATTGAAACTGAGGCA
The DNA here is from genome assembly GCA_013288465.1 of Bacteroidota bacterium. The sequence goes on from JABDBT010000047.1 coordinate 14,343, forward strand.
GCCGGGCAAACAGCTGCTGCACCAGCCCCGGTAGCACCGCCGGTTGAAAAAAAGCCGGAAGTGTTTTTTACGCCGCCAACAGCAGTAAGTAAACCGGAGGTAACTACGCAAGCACAACCTGAGGTAGCTGTACCGGGTATTGAACAGTTAGCCACCAAGCCGGCAACACAGTATAACGATACGTTTAAAAATTCGCCAAGGTTTTACTCGCCGCTGGTTAAACATATTGCCACCCAGGAAAATATTAACGCTGCCGAACTGGATCAAATTCCGGGTAGCGGTGCCGATGGGCGATTAACCAAGGATGATCTGCTAAATTATGTACAGTCAAAGCAGTCTGGTCAATCTACTGCGCAACCGCAGGCAGTAGCACAGGCCGAAGCTCCAAAATTAGCTTCAGATGCATCTAAAACGAAGGTATCATCTTCCATGTCAGGTGTAGATGAGATAATTGAAATGGACAGGATGCGCCGCCTTATTGCCGATCACATGGTAATGAGCAAACATACCTCGCCGCACGTAACTTCATTTGTTGAAGCCGATGTAACCAGCCTGGTTTTATGGCGCGAAAAAATAAAAAACAGCTTTGAAAAACGCGAAGGCGAAAAAATAACCTTTACACCAATATTTATCGAAGCGGTTGTAAAGGCGATAAAAGATATGCCAATGATAAATGTTACTGTTAGCGGTACACAGATCATTAAAAAAGGAAATATAAATATCAGTATGGCTACCGCCCTGCCCAACGGAAACCTTATTGTGCCTGTTATTAAGAAGGCCGATGAATTAAATTTATTGGGGATTACCAAAGCAGTTAATGATTTGGCTAACCGGGCGCGTATTGGTAAACTGCTGCCCGATGATGTAAAAGAAGGTACCTTCACAATTACTAACGTAGGCACGTTTGGCAATGTAATGGGCACGCCTATTATTAATCAGCCGCAGGTTGCTATTTTGGCCGTAGGCGCTATTAAAAAGAAACCGGCCGTAATTGAAACACCTGAAGGCGATGTAATAGCAATAAGGCACATGATGTTTTTATCATTATCTTATGATCACAGGGTGGTTGATGGTGCGTTAGGCGGATCGTTTGTACGTCGTGTGGCTGATTACCTGGAGAAATGGGATTCGGCGAGGGTAGTATAATAGCCTTTTATTAATTCAAACAACATCAGGGTTTAAAGGTTAAAGAGTAGGAGCCGTTATTTTAACGGCTCATTACTTAAGCTATGACCTGCCATGAAAACTTATGAAAATTTAGTGGATGCCACTAATGACCTGATGAAAAGGGGATATACTGAAAATTTGAGCCTCGAAGGCGATACTATTGACGACAAGACCCGAAACATACAAATGACTGCCGACGAGTTTGAAATTGATGAATTTTACCGGTTTGAAGGTGCAAGTAACCCGGCTGATACCTCAATAGTATATGCAGTTTCATCACCCAAACACAATTTGAAAGGGGTTTTGATCAACGCCTACGGTGTTTATGCAAATAATAGCTCATCGGCCATTGATGCCAAACTGCACCATTACCAGGTAAGCCATAATTTGCACGGTGAGGATAAGCCTACGGGGTAGGGTTTAACTACCCAGCTGTTTTAAAATCTTTTTACCCCTGCTTTGTATAGCGGCTGTTCCATTGCGCATTAAATACTGTATTTGATTGACTAATTCTTCTGTTATCCAGGTGTAATTGTGCCGCAAATTAAGTAATGCTTCGCTTGAGAATACTTTAACCGCTATTTTTACTTTGGGGTCTATCATCCAGTCAAAAAGTTTTTCAATTACCGCCTCAAAGTCAGTATCCTGCACTATTGCACAGATAGCGGCAGGCGTTTTTGGGTTAGTAATGTGCATTATTATTTTGGCATAATGCCTTTGGCAACTGGGGTAAATAACATCAATAGTGCGTTTGATAATATAGTCCAGGTCGGACAAATAGATCTCGGGGTCTTGCAAAAATATATTTTCAAGTAGCCATGCGGCCCTGAAAGCAACGCCTTTATCAGTGTAAAAGGTTAAATCGATAAGGTCATGCAGGGCAAATTGCTGCTCTTTCAAAATTTTACTTAACTCAACCACTTTGGCCTTCCCAATAGTTGCAGTTATTTGTTTGATGAGTTGCTCCTGTGTTAGCATATTTTGCGGATGGTTGTAAAGGTTGTAAATGTTATAAAGGTTGTGGTAGTTGAATTATTGGGCACCCCCCTTAAAACGTTTATAACATTTACAACCCTTACAACTTCTCCTAAACTTAACACAAAAATCATACATTTGTCCACCATTTTTTATTCATTCTATTAATACATGGTTAAGTTCAACCGATTTACACTGGATAATGGCCTTCGGGTTATTGTTCACGAAGATAATACCACCCCAATGGCTGTAGTTAACATTTTATATGATGTTGGCTCGCGCGATGAAAACCCCGAACAAACCGGTTTTGCCCACTTGTTTGAGCACCTGATGTTTGGCGGTTCGGTAAATATTCCCAGCTATGATGAGCCGCTGCAACGTGTAGGCGGCGAAAATAACGCCTTTACCAGTAACGATATTACCAATTATTATATAACACTTCCTTCGTCAAACCTCGAAACCGCTTTTTGGTTGGAGAGTGACCGTATGCTGAGCTTGGCTTTCAGCGAAAAAAGCCTGGAGGTGCAGCGTAACGTGGTAATTGAAGAGTTTAAGCAGCGGTATTTAAACCAACCTTATGGCGATGTTTGGTTGCGCTTACGGCCGCTGGTTTACAAGAAGCATCCCTATCGCTGGGATACCATTGGCAAAACAATCGAACATATTGAGAATGCTAAGATAGGGGATGTAAAAGCCTTCTTTAAAAAACACTATACCCCACAAAATGCCATCATGGTTGTGGGTGGTGATGTTAAATTTGACCAGGTTAAACAACTGGCCGAAAAATGGTTCGGCCCAATCCCGGCAGGCGAAAAATATCACCGTAATTTACCGCAGGAACCATTGCAACAGGATGAGCGCCGCGAAACTGTTACCGCTAAAGTGCCGCTTAATGATGTATATATCGCTTTCCAGATGGAGAACCGTTTTGATAGCGCTTATTATGTGGTCGAGCTGATGTCTGATATACTATCGCGTGGTAATTCGTCACGTTTGTACCGTAATTTGGTTAAAGAAAAACAGATTTTTAGCGAGGTACATGCCTACATGACGGGTAGTATTGATAAAGGCATGTTTGTATTTGAAGGTAAGCCGCTTAAAAATATCAGTATCGAAGCCGCGGAAGCCGCTATTTGGGAAGAGTTGGAACAATTGAAATCAGAGGTTATCCCAGATGATGAGTTAACCAAGGTGAAAAACAAAACCGAGTCCACGATGATATTTTCAGAAATGTCATTATTGGATAAAGCGATGAATTTAGCTTATTATGAATTATTGGGCGATGCAGACAAGTACAATCATGAAGCAGGAAAATATCTTGCAGTAACTTCTGAACAGATAAAAGAAGAAGCAAACAAGCTATTCAGAAAAGATAATTCATCGACGCTTATTTATTTAGCTGAAGAAGTAAGTAATTAATAATTATGCTACAAAGAAAAACAGCCCCCGAATTTAAGGGCATTGATAATATAAATTTAATAAAGCCTGTACATACCAAACTGGTTAATGGCTGTGATATATTTTGCTTTAACTCGGGCGACCAGGAACTGGTGCGTATAGAATGGATATTCAGTAACCTGCGTTTTGATTCAGCTAAGCCATTACTTAACCTGGCTGTTAATACCATGCTTACGGATGGCACCAATAAATTGTCCGCCTCAGAAATAGCGGATAAAATTGATTTTTACGGTGCTTTTTTACAGGTTGATTATGGTTATGACCATTCGCAGGTTACGCTGTACAGTCTCAATAAACATTTGCAGCATACGTTGCCTGTAATAAAAGACATTTTAACTGATTCTATTTTTCCCGGAAAAGAACTGGATACTTTTATCCGTAACCAGCAGCAAAAGCTACAGGTCAACCTGCAAAAAAATGATGTAGTAGCACGCCGCCTGTTTAATAAAGCCATATACGGCGATACGATTTACGGCTTTAGCACGGAAATTGAAGATTATAAAAACCTGCACCGCGATGATATGCTGGAGCATTTTAAACAAATGTACCAGCCGTCTAACTGCACAGTTAT
>JABDBT010000048.1 GCA_013288465.1 Bacteroidota bacterium
TTCCGCGCAGCAATAAGGCGTAACAGGCCGCAGCGGTAGCTTTAGTGGTTTTCCAGTTATTGGTTTGTTTATCGCGCAGCAGCCATATCTTCATTTCATCAACGGCTTTAATGTTCCCTGCTTCGGTAAACAACTCTATCAGTAAACACTGTGTTTCTACCGGCGACTGGTACCAAAAATACCCTAACTGGTTTTTGCCCCAATACATGCCCATTTCATCACTTTGCTGCGCGGTTTCTAACAATGAACGTTCTATCATTTTGGCAACATCAGCCCGGTTATTACGCCGAAGGGTTAAAGCTATCATGCCTTGTTCATAAATACCGCGCAGTTTCCAGCCTGCAACCGCCCGTTTCATATAATCATCAAACACGGGTTTTAAAGCATCTCCAACCGGCCTCTTAGCGTAATAACTCCGCACAAACCAACCATGTATCTCTATCTCGCTTAAATAATCCGGGCCTAATTTTATGTTTAGTTTTTTGTAGTGATTATAGTCGTCCATCAATGCATTGTCCATGTAGTTCAAACCATTATTGGCTACAGTTCTAAGCTGTGCAGTATCGGTAGCCACAATATTTAAATGGTAAAGCTGGCCAATGCCTTCTAAAATATGCTGGGTGATGTACCGGTCTGATTTATCGCCGCCAAACCACGGGAAACCACCGTCGCCCAGTTGCTTTTTCTGTAGTTTATCTAAATTCAGATCGAGCTCATTGCTCATTTTGTTGAGGTCGAACAGCAGGGCAATGCGCTTTTTCTGTTCGCTTTCATTGGTGGCATCCTGTAACCAGGGCGTTTCTTCAATTAAAATTGCTTTTAGTTCCTGGTTCTTTTCCAAATTGGATAATAGCTCGGCGCTGTTCGTATTTTTCCAGTTATCAAAAACCTTTTTAATGCCCGGCATGGTATTCACCAAATTGGTAGCCAAACTATTGGCATAATAACGACTAAACACCTGTTCAGAACATTCATACGGAAACTCCATCATATACGGCAGCGCCTGCACGGCGTACCATGCCGGGTTTTGGGTATATTCGAGCGTTAAGGTTTTGTTTTGCAGGGTTGTGCTATGTTCGTTTACCAGTTTATCAAAAGTAAAGGCGCGGGTTTGCCCCGGGCGTATCATCATAGGCATACTTTCGGTAACCAGCATCCGGTTTGGCAATACGGGTATGGTATTTTCTTCCCCGTCGCTAAAAGTACCCGCATCGGCGGTAAGGCGATAGGTTAGCGCGTCTAACCCTTTTGGCACAACCAGTTTAAATGATACCGCCTTGTTGGTACGGGCGGTAATATCAAAACTTTGCTGCCCTGTTGCCGGGTTAACCAATAATGCTACCGGCTGCATGGTTAAAGCGTTAAACAATTTCAACTCTACTTTGCCCTTTAGCCCGCCGGTGGTTAAATTAGCCAGCCTTGCCGAAATGGTGAGCGTATCGCCTTCGCGTAAAAAGCGGGGGGTATTGGCGCTGATGCTGAGCTGTTTTTGGGTAACAACCGTACTTTCCATATACCCGGTTTTCAAATCGGACGTATGGGCAAACGCCCTGAAATGCCATTTGGTTAACGCTTCGGGTATGGTAAACTCAATGAGTATTTGCCCTTTTTCATCAGTTCGCAATTGCGGATAAAAGAAGGCGGTTTCAGCAAAATTGGTGCGTAGCGCAATAGGCCTGTTCCCGGTTAAACCCGCCTGGTCGCCGTAACCATCAACTATCTGTATTTTGTCAATTATATCTGCAGGGAGATTTGCGATAGCTTTACGCATAAACACACTTTCGTCCCCCACAAAATCCTTTCCGTTAACGCGTATAATTCCTAAGGAATTCGGGTCGCCTTTTATATCTTTCTGTCCCGGATCAGCAACCTTTAATTCTCTCATTTCAACATATTCAGAGGCTTTGTAATTTACTGTATCCATTTTATAAGATACAACGCCTGTTAAATCTCTTTTCATTTGAGTACCGTAGCCAATAACCACCTCACCTAATTCATGACTGGCTTGTTGCAGCGTAACATTAATAGTTCCAGCTTTAGTGGTGCTGATTTCCTGGCCGAAATAACCAATATAATTAAAAACCAATACTGCTTTTACAGGTACTTTCAGCTTAAAATACCCATCCGCAGTAGTTGTTGTACCTATAGATGTGTTCTTTATGGTAACACTTACCCCGGCAAGGGCCAAACTATCCTCTTTAGCAATCACCCTGCCCGATATTTCATACCCACCTTTAACTAATTGGGCAATGGCTTTAGCCTGCGCAACTTTTCGCAGGTAATTGCGGTAGCTATAGTTAACACCACCGTAATAATTATAATCAAATAGGTTAAGCTGTTCATAATTATGTTTAATTATACCGTAGTTTCCATAATATTCATATTTTAAGGGCCTCGTATTATTTGTACCCACAAAGTTGTTGTTGTTCCAGTCAAAATATCGCTGGTAGTTATTACCGTTATAGTAATTAAGCGCCCAGGTTCGGGCAGGCGTTATATCATCAAGCGAGGCATCATATAAACCGGCAACCATTTCGGCAGCTTCGTTTTCGTTACCGGTAACTTGTATTTTCCATTCCTCTTTTTGGCCCGGCAATAATTTATCATGAAAAGTTAAAAATTTCATGCCGAGGTTTTTAGAAGGGCGCAGCACATAAACCGGCTGGTAACTGGTGTAAATATGATTATCATACAACATCATAAACTGTACAGCTATATTGCCGCCGGCATTTTCGGGCACAGGGATAGTAATACTTTTCTGATCTTCTTTTACAGTTAGCCAGGTAGATGAAATGATTTTCTCTCCATTATACTGTTCCATCAAAATATGGCACTTTTGATTAATACCCACCAAGAACTCAGCGCTACCGCCCGGTTTTACATGGGTTGAAACCGGTATTACCCAATCGTTAAAACTCCCGGCTTTGGCTTTAGGGCCAATTAGTTTGGTATAGCTTGTCAGCGAAGTGGTGTCGCCATTGGCATTTGTGGCGCTCACCACTACTTTATATTCGCCTGATGGTTGTTGTTGTAAAGCATCCAGTTTAAGGGTATCCCTTGTGGTATCGGTTACGTTTAAATTAATATCAGCTACTTTATCCAGCACTTTATAATAGGCGAGCTTGTCTTCATTGTTCCAGGCATATCCGGCAAATGTTTTTACAAATTGCTGGCTGTCCAATAAGTGCTGATCCGGTTTCTGCCACAACCTGTTATTAAATAAGTGTTCAGGGTTTTGCAGGGCATACACCTGTACATGCACATTGCCACCTATTTGTTGCCGGTTCAAATTAGTTAAACTTACCGGTACCCTAACCTTATTTTTAGTGAATAGTTGTTTAGGCAGACTGGCATTAAGCACTATATTATTTTTACCTACCTGTACCGTAATTTGACTGGAATGTGTTTCGCCCGAAGCATCGGTTACATCGGCATTGATGTTATAATTGTAGATGCTGTTAACGGGCTTACCCGCCACTTCTTCCGCCTTCCATTTCACAATAAAATCGCCTTTAGTATCGGTTGTTATGGTATCTATTTTTATTTCATCGGGCGCGTTATAATAGTACCTGCGTGGTATAGTAACAGTGCGCGTAATATGATAGGCTACCCTGGCCTGCGTTAAACCATAGCCCGAAAAAGCCTTAACATTTCCCTTAACCGTAACCGAATCGCCGGGCTTATAGCTTTCCTTTACCGGCAAAAAGGTAACATCAAAACTTGGCCGCTTGTATTCTTCAACCCTGAGGTAAGCAGCGCCATTAACGGTAGATAAAATAATTCTGCCATTTAATATATTTTGAGGGATGATGAATAACCCCGCTGCCGAGCCAAATTCATTGGTATGCAGTTGCAGGGTGCTTACCACCTTATTATTACCATCCTGCAGTTTAACTTCCAGGTCTTCTCCGGTTAGCAGCCTGCTTTTATCCCGCAGCGCAGCCATTTGTACAGCTTTAAAGTAAATGGTTTGCCCGGGCCGGTAAATTTGCCGGTCGGTAAATAAAACGGTGTGTTTAACTTCGGGGGTGTTATTAGTATTGAACTGATACTCGTATTTATTTTTATCGGTTAAGGTATCGCTGCCATAAGTCAGCGCTACATCAATACGGATATTGTTGACGTGGTAATGATACGAGCCATTTACATCAGTTAGCCCTGTATTGGTTTCGCCTTTGTCATATTCAAAAATATGTACCAATACGTTTTTTAAAGGTTCGCCTGTTTTACGGTTCATCACCCTGATCTCATAACCGCCGCCGGGCAAGTCCCTGCTGGTATAAGTTAACTGGCTTACTTTAAAACTTGCAAAACAGGTTAATACTGTTTTTTGCAATAAACTATCTTTTACTACTAAAATATAGTTGCCCACACCCAATGGGTCTATTTTAAATTCGGCGTTATGGTTACGATAATCTTCGGTACCGGGCAATTGTAATTGCTGTTGTTGTACCGGATCAAGCTTGTCAATAACCTTATGCATCGAATCGGCAGAGGGTATGATATTATTGCCCTGGCAGATTAACCCAAATCGCCGCTCCGTTATGCGGTAAACCTGTATATATGCCGTTTTTATATTGCGATAATTAAGCAGTGCTAATAGCGGTTTGCCGGGGGTGTTCTTATCCTCAACAGTCGCCGAAAGCTGGCGCTGCTGAATATTTTTTAATAAAACTTGCGCGTTAACACCGCCAACGCTATTAGGGTGAGCAGAAATTGCCTTGTTTAAATAATTTACTGCCATTATTAAATTATCTTTTTGTTGTGCGTACTGTGCTTGCAGCACTAATGCATCGGCGCTTATAGGGCTTGCCGAAAATTTATTAGCTATATCGTCAAGCGCCTTTAAATACAAGGTATCTTTATTTGGCACTGCTGATTTATTATGCATAAATGCAAGCCTTCGCAGGTCAAGATCGGCCAGGGCATCCTCGCCCGTTTTTTGTAGATGGAACAACGTAGCTTGCTGCAAATATTTTACGCCCCGGTAATAAAGCGATGCGGTATCGGTAGTATTAACGGGCAGGTTAGCAAACGCGTGATTATCACCAAAAAACGCCGGGTCATCCAATTTGAACGGAAGGCGCGGCTGCGGCAGGTTAGGGTCTTCGGTTAAATAAAAATCAAGGGCGCGGTTAACCAACAGGTCATATAAAGTAGGGCGCAGATAACGGGTATTTTTATCGCCGGTAAGCACGCCGTCTAATACCCCTATTGAGGTAGCCTGTTCGGTTTTTGCATCAGCCAACGAGCTGCGGTATAAGCTGCTTGTTTCGTTAATAATGGTTTTAAGGTCCCAGTTGGTAAAGTCGGTTCCGGGTTTGGTTAATTGTGTGCGTTGAAAATACTTATACCTGTTTTGTTGAAAATATTTCCAGTACATATCAGCCAAAACCGACTGCAATACAGGTTTCACCGGGAATGTCGCCCCATCTATATCGGTTTTAAGCCGGTTTATAATAGCCACCAGCGCATTTTCTTCAAGGTATGATTGAAACGTCATGCGGTAAATGGCGGCTTTAATTTGCTGCGGGGCATTATTGGTTTTACGGGCCAGCGCGTCTAACTCATCAACCTGGGCTAATGCTGATTTTGGCAACCCTATACTCGCGAACGAATCGATTTTTAACGATATAGATTCAAAGCTTTGGGCGTATAAACGGCCATTGCCCGCTATAAATAATAACAGGAATACTATTTTTCTAATGGTCATGGCATATTCGGTTTAGGGTGCATCAATTTAGTAATTAATGTTTGCATTTAATTGATAATGTAATTTACATCTAATTGCCGCTTACCTTTTGTAACCTGTTTGATAGTAACGTTGTTTTTACTTTTAGACATACAAATGCGAAGCAATTATCCTAATGATGCAGTACCTGGCGGTATTCCATAAACGATTTATTAATTTATTTTGATGTGCGGGGTAACATGTATTAAAATATGCCCTACCCTCTTTACACGAAGTGTAGAGAGCGTGGTCGAGCGATTTAGCGATGACCGGGTGAGTCCTGACTGAGCGATATTACCGCCAGTGCATGTCGGCGATAACTCACCCCGCCGACGCTTCGCTGGGCGACCCTCTCTTCGCTTCGCGAAAAGAGGGCTGGGGACAGCTTCTAAGAAAATCTATACCTCTTTTACTTCACATAACTCAGCATCCACTGAATGCCGAATTTATCATTCACCATACCAAAAAAAGCGCCCCAAAACTGGTGAGCTAATGGCATGGTTACCGTGCCGCCTTCGGCCAATCCATTAAACAGGTTTGTAGTTTCTTCTTCGCTACTGGTATCCAGTGTTACCATAAAGTTATTGCCCTGGTTAAGCACCATCCGGCCGGTTGGGGCATCCATACCCATTAACACAGCGCTGCCGATAGGGAAGGCCAGGTGCAGGATCTTTTCGCCTTCTTCGGCCGACATTGACGGAGCGCCGGCCATATCTTTCATACGCTGAACGTGGGCAAACTCGCCGCCAAATACCGATTTATAGAAATTAAAGGCTGCTTCTGTTTGGCCGTCAAATAATAGGGTTATGTTTATCGCTTTCATAAGTTTGGTTTAATTAAAACAAATATACTTATGCAAATCAAAAGGCGGAAACATTTAGCGGGCTACATTTCCGCTTACTTATCTTTCAAATACCAGCTAATGCTATCAGTCACAAGTTTACCGTTACTATATCCTTCGGCCTTTAATTGGTTAGTGCCTTTATTAAGGTGTATTTGTTTAAATATAAGATCGCTTGGGGTGGTGCCGGTTTCGGGTTGGGCAACTTTGCTCCCGTTAACATATAGCGTAACCTTTTCCAGGTTTGAGAAAACCTTAACTGTGGTAATTGCTTCAACCCTATCCGAGTCCCTTCTACCTGCTATGTAAAGTACAGGGTCGTGGCTCCAGTTGGCTTTATACCAGTAAAAGGCATCTTTCTTAATTTTCCGGTCATAAGTTACCAGGCCTTTCATATTACGCGCCGGCACCCCGCCGCCATGAGCAGTGGGTACAGTAAAATCGAACATATTCCAAACGTAGGAAGCTACCAGGTACGGGTGTTTGGCAATAATGCCCCATTGTATTTCGTGAAATTTGGTTTGATAAGTTTCGGGCCAAAACTGACCGCCGGGGTCACCTGTTTCTCCAACGTTTTCCTGCTGCTGGTTAACGTTGGCTTCTGTACCATACTCTGAAAGCACGACCTTATAATCGGGGTAGTTTTTCTCCAGGCCCGATACCCAGTCTTCCAGATCGGGTATTTTACCTTCGTACCAGCCATAATACCTGTTTATACCCTGTATATCCGCAGCAAGATTTGATGGGCGGTTAATTTCCCCATAACCGCTTACACTGGCGGTAAACCTGCCCGGGTCTTCCGTTTTGGCAATATCATTCAATTGCCGGGTTAAAACAGGCACAAAACCATCGGGCGAATTTGAATAAACTTCGTTATGTAAACCCCAGTTATAAATGGACGGATGATTATAGTTTTGCCTGATAAGTTCGGTAAGCTGTTGTTTGGCATTATCGCCTTCATGGGTGGTAACGGCATTTACAAATGGTATTTCGGCCCATATCACAAACCCCAGGCTATCGCATTTTGAATAAATATATTCGGCCTGCTGGTAATGCGCGAAGCGGATAGAGGTTGCGCCTATTTCATAGATCATATCCAGGTCAGACTCATGCTGCTTATTACTTAACGCACTGCCATAGTCCTGCCATTCCTGGTGGCGGCAAACACCGTATAGGCGATAAGGCTGCCCGTTTAAATAAAACCCTTTGCCCGCTACAATGTTAAAATACCGCAGGCCCAGCGGCTGTGTAACTGCATCTGTTTCTTTGCCATCATGGATAATGGAAGTTGTAAGCGAATATAAATAAGGATCTTTACGGCCACCCCATAAATGCGGGTTCGGTATTTGCAGTTGCTCATCAATGATGTTTATTCCTTGCGGCTTTAATTCGACAGGCTGCTGGGTTTTCTTTACAATTTTTCCTTCCCTGTCGCTTATTACTGTTTGTACAATTACCTGTTCTATCCGCCCTTCTTTGTTTTCTATTTTAGCGGTTACCTTAATATCGGCGTTTTTATTAGTTGTGTTTTGTTTTATATAAATACCGGGTGAGGCATAATCGGTAGTGGTGATATTGATCTTATCGGTAATGATCAGTTCGGCCGGGCGATAGATACCGCCAAATACGCCAAATAGTTTATTGTTGGTTGGGATAATATCGGGCCGTTCTTCATTATTCACTTTAACCAAAATGGTGTTGGTGGTATCATACTTTAACGAGTTACTGATCTCAAAACAAAAAGCCGAATAGGCACCCCTATGCTCCCCTATCAGTTTATTGTTAACATACAGATCGGCCACAGTACCCACCCCTTCAAAACGGATAAATATCCGTTTGTTTTTCCATTCGGCTTTTGCAAAAAGGTCTTTTTTATAAAACGCGTCGCCGGTATAAAAGCCCTTCCCGCTTTGCATATCGGTATTATTCCAGGTATGGGGGATGCTGATATTTTCCCATTCGCCGGTAGCAATAGCAATATTGGTAGCATAAGATGCTTTCTTAAACTTCCAGTCCCGGTTAAATGCGATTACCTGGCGGGATTGGGCCTTAACCCCTGAAATTAATAGCAACGTAAATAGCAGTGCAATAAAAAAGCTTTTCATTAATTTTTGAGCTAAAATATTCAATATAGGGTATTTATATACAAGCATATTTTTGTTTTATGATCTATCGCAGTGCTAATTAAATTTTAGCCTTATCTTCTTTACTATTTTTATTGCTGTTAGTTGTTTCCAGCACTATTACAACGGGTTTATGATGTTCCCCTTTTTTTAGATGGATAAAGTATTCATTACCTACTATCTGTTCCGGCACAAAAGCACCGTCGGGCTGGCTTAACGGGTACACTTTTTTTATCATTTTGCCTGCCGGTATTTTTATTCGTAACGCCCCCGAAACAGGCACATTGAATATTAACATGTAATTCTTATCGGCGTATTCGCGGCTTTTGGTAATATAGCCCCAGTCCTGCTTATCAAATCCGGCATAACCACAGTTATATATCGCTTTTTTGTTTACGCTCATCCAGTCGCCTATTTGTTTGGCCAGTTTTAATTCTTCCTGCCTTATTGTACCATCGGGCTTTGGCCCAAAGTTCAACACAAAGTTACCGTCGAGCGATACACATTTGGCAAGCATCTCTATCAGTTCGTCCGCAGTTTTGATATGGCCGTTCCAGGTTTTGTTATAGCCCCACATATTTTCAGGCACAGTCATCACACATTCCCAGTCGTTACCATGTACATCGGCAATAGTATTGGGTATTTTCCGTTCCCAGCCCTGTTCATAATCACCTATCAGGTTATTGTTCGAATCAAAATGACGTTTGCCGTATTCATCGGCATGAAAACGGCTGCCGATAATGAGGCCGGGGTGCAATTTTCGCAGTTCCTGTTCCAGTTCATCGGCCCAGGCGCCTTGCTTTACCCACGATTTATCCCAGGTGCCGTCAAACCATAAGCCTTTTGCGGCAGGATACTTTGTAAGCAATTCAATTAGCTGGTTGCGGGTAAATTGTTTAAACCGTTCAAAAGCTATGCTATCGTCCACCGTTTTTATCTCATACCGCCAATCGGTGTTATGCCAGTCCATTACCGAAAAATAAAGAATCACATCTATGCCCTGTTTATTATAAGCCTTAACCAACGGGCCGATAATGTCTTTCTTATAAGGTGAGTTAACCACCGTAAAGCTGGTGTATTTGCTGGGCCATAAGCAAAACCCGTCATGGTGTTTCGTCGTAATGGTTACATACCTTACGCCCATTTGTTTAGCGGTTGCGGCCCACGCGCCGGCATCAAACTTTACCGGGTTGAATTTACAAATTAACGAATCGTATGCAGCCTTAGGCACCTCGTCCCATGATTTGATCCACTCGGCAGCGCCGTTGTATGGTTTGCCATTCCACTCACCCGCTGGTATGGAATATAAGCCCCAATGGATAAATTGCCCGAGCCCGTACCCCCGCCATTTAACCATATCGGCATCGGTTCTTTTACCTATGTGATGGTTGCCATGTTTTAATGGAATAATTTGCTGGGCATATCCATAAAAGCAGGCTCCTAATACTATACTTAATACCAACAGTGATCTTCTCATTTCCTTGATAGCTAATTGCCATTCATTAATTAAATGTAAGTATATCAACTTATTTTTATTTAGCGTTGCAGTTAACTCTGCGCAAACGTTTGTTAATGAGCATTATATTTTGATGTGAAAAAGCTGACGGAATTCATACATTTAACTTTGTTTAACTGATCGATTTATTAACAGAACCATTATTCAAAATGACTGATTTTTACCATTCATTTATTCATTTACTTTTTATAGGGCTCATTGCCTTATTTCCTGTAGTAAATCCAATCGGGTCGGCATTTATCATTAGCCCTTACTTTGCCGATCTTAGCAAGGCCGAAAAGAGAAAAGCTGTAGGTAAAATAACACTATATGCTTTTTGTATTTGCACGGTTGCTTTGTTTGCCGGGCACTGGATACTTGAGCTATTCGGTATCTCTATTCCTGTTATTCAATTAGCAGGTGGTATTATGATCTGTAAAATGGGGTGGGAGTTTTTGTCGTCCGATAAAAAAGACGAAAATAGCACGGCCGGTACAGACAAAGATGTTAACCAGACGGGGTATCTTCACATACAGGATAAATTATTTTATCCCATCACTTTTCCTGTTACTACCGGGGCCGGTACCATTTCGGTGCTGTTTACCTTGAGCGCGCATAGTGCAACAGTAGGGATGAAAAACTACTATATCAATACCGGCGCAATTTTATTAGCGATAATAATCATGTGCATGCTTATTTACATATTCTACCTTAACACAAAGACCATTATAAATTACCTGGGCGCAAACGGCGAAATGATATTTAACCGGATGGCAGCATTCCTTATATTTTGCGTGGGCCTGCAAATTGCAGTAACAGGTATAAAAGCCCTTATTGGATAATAAAACGCCTGCTAATTAATTTACGTCAATAAATAATTGAACCTATGCTTTTCAAAAAAATCCACATCGCTTTGATTTACTTCCTGGTTGTTTTTTCCCCGGCCGTATCTATCGCTAAGGATGTTATTATTAGCAACCCTAAGATCACCATGACGCTTAATTATGGAACACAAGCCAGTATCGGCACGCTTATAATTAACGGGCAAAAAGTGATAACCGATGCTGATGGGATATTTACCTCGGTAAACGTAGGCGGTATTAATTATTCGTCCCTGCATTTAAAAGCAACGCCGGTGTTTGTAAGAGCCGGGAATATAATCAGGCTAAACGGTATTAGTTACGGCGATAAAAGCATCACCATTAAGGAGAACTGGATATTTATGGTGACCGGTAAATCTATAAAGTGGACTATAGAAAGAACCTCGGCCGCTGCAATAAAAATAGATGAAGCAGCTATGCCGGTATTTAATTTTGATAGTATTGATACTTGGGAAGGCGCGTACCAGGGCTACGGCGGGCTGGCTTGGTTTTACCTGTTTAATGAAAAACTTTGCACTTATGGGGTACATACCCGGTCGTCAAATTTTTGGAACAGCAAAACCGGCAACGGATTAAATATAACCGTGGGCGCCCCGGGTAAAAACGTTGCCATGACCTATACCCGCACCAACGATGATAAGCTGGCTTATACCATAAGCGTATCCGGTAAAGAGCTGCTGCCAAAATCAGATAGCGGTACAAACAGGAGACGGTTTATAAGAGGCAGAACAGATGTATGGTCGCCCTTTACTTTACCTGCAGGCACCAGCAGCCAAAGCATAACACTCAGCTATTTTGATGTTAACCAAAAATATGGGCGGGGCCAGTTTAAAGGTATTGCCGGGGACAAGGTAAGCGCGGTATTAAACACCATTGCCCGCATAGGGGTTATTGATTCACTGCATTTTGGCGGCAACAGCTGGCATACGCCGTATGGCCCTATTTGCCTGCACGAACAATATATTGCCCAACTGGGCCTGGCTATAAATGACCCCAACTATTTAAAAGGTTACCAGAGCTGCCTGGATTTTTACCGCGACCACGCCATAAAACCCGATGGAAGGGTTTACCCGCGCTGGGCCTATAATAATGAAGATGCCATGCCGGGCCAGTTTAATAAATATGGTTTTTACGAAGCGCAATGGGGTATCCTGATGGATTCGAACCCCGACCTGGTTACCAATATTGCCGAGCTTTATGATATGAACGGTAATAAAGCATGGGTTAAAAGTCACCAGTTATCCTGCGAAAAAGCTTTAGACTGGATACTTAAACGCGACAGCAACAACAACGGGCTGGTTGAAGTGATGACCGATAATGAAAGCCAAAAAAGAGGCAGCGACTGGATAGATATCATCTGGGCGTCGTACGAAAACGCGTTTGTAAACGCTAAACTTTATCATGCCCTGGTAAAATGGGCCGATGTGGAACATCAACTTAATAATGAGCCAAAAGCAAAATATTATGCCGGTTTTGCAGCCAAACTAAAGGCAAGTTTTAACAAAGACAGCAAAGACGGCGGATTTTGGGACGAGGAAAAAGGATGTTACGATTATTGGATTGATAAAGACAAAACCATCCATGGGCGCAATACAGTTACCCCGGTAAACTTTATGGCTATTGCTTATGGCATTTGTGATAACGATGCCCGAAGAAAAACCATACTGGACAATATTGAGGTGCAAATGCAAAAAGAAAATCTGTTTTTCTGGCCATTAGCCATGTATCCGTACGCACCCGGGGAAGCCAAACGGTCGCAATACCCGTTCCCTTCCTATGAAAATGGCGACCTGTTTTTATCATGGGGCTCGGTAGCTATAAATGCTTATGCCCAATATAACCCCGCCCTCGCCCTAAAATATGTTAAGAATGTATTGGAACAATATAGTAAAGACGGGCTTGCGTTTCAGCGTTATGGCAGGCTAAAACAGGATGGCCTTGGCGATGACATACTCTCGGGCAACAGCCTCGCTATCGTGGGTTTGTACCAGGCAATTTATGGCATAAACCCCTTATATAACCGTTTTTACCTCGATCCGCATATTACACCCGAACTTGCCGGCACGGTATTAAATTATAATTTCCGCGATAAAAAATTAGCCATTAGCCTTGATAATAATAGCTATTCCGTATCCGACAAAATTTTTAAGGTAACAGCTAATAAAAGCTTTGGCTTTAACACAACCAAAAACCAGTTGTCTTATTTCAACGGAGATGATACAAATGTGTCATTACAGGCCACATCATCAACCTATTTGGCTATAGCTATAAAGAACTGGGATGCCAATAAAATGGAATGGCAGCAGGACGGTGCAAAACACGTTGCCTACATTTTGCACCAATTAAAACCAAACACAGTTTATTTATTTGCGGTTAATGGCAAGCCCGTTAAAAACATTAAAAGTAATTTAAAGGGTGAACTGGTAATAAACCATGATTCAAAATCATCTGCCGAAATGATTACGGTTAGTAAATAGTTTTTTTCCTGATCTCTACCGGCGACAAAGAGGTTTGTTTTTTAAAGAAATTGGAGAAATGAGATAATTGTTCAAAGCCCAAGCTATAAGCAATTTCCGATATATTCCAGTCGGTTTGTTTGAGCAATATCTTGGCTTCCTGCACCAGTCTGTTGCTGATATGTTCCGAGGTGGTTTTGCCTGTATTTTCTTTTAAAACCTTATTTAAATGATTACTGTGGATAGCCAATTGGTCGGCATAATCTTTGGAGGTTCGCAGGCTAAGTTTTTGCTGCGGCGAGGCTATCGGGAATTGTCTTTCCAATAGCTCAATAAACAACGATGATACCCGGGCAGATGCATTGTGCGTATTGTTATAGGTAGTTAAAGGCTGTAATTTTTGACCATAGTGAATCATTTCCATCACAAAGTTGCGTATCAAGTCATACTTATAAAGATAACTGGATGTAATTTCATGTTGCATCTTTTCAAAAAGCAGTTCCAGTTCATCGGCTTCGTTGTCTGAAAGCTGGAATACTGGGTAACCTCCGGGACGGAATATCGGCAATTCATCCAAAACCGCCCCGCTTTTTGATTGAACCAAAAACTCATCGGTAAAGATGCAGAAATATCCTTTTTGATCGGTATCCTGCGGAACCCAGTTATAGGGTATTTTAGGGGTAGCAAATAATAAAGCACTTTTTTCAATGGGGATAACCTTATCGGCGTATTCCGCGATATTTTTCCCAATAACAAGGCTGATTTTATAATACGCCCTGCGATTGTACGGCATATGCCCCGGGTCTGCCAGAAATCTTGGCGCAAGGTCGCGCAGGCTGAATACATTAAAGTGCCCTATTTCTTTATTGATCCCGGCGGGTAAAAGCGACTCCACACTTTCATCAATAGCCGAAGCTGCCTCTTTGTAAAAATCGTCAATGCTGGTTGGTTTCATATCGGGATGTATTAATCATGAATTGAATATGATAATTGTATTGATGTCATATTGCTTATCAAATATAACAGTTTGTTAAAACAATCAGGCCGACATGTTTGAATTTGGTAAACAATGGATTGAATCCTGCAAACTCCTGCTTGCATCGCTATCTACCTTTGTATCATTAAAAAAACTTAAAGAAAAATAAAATGGAACTTCAAAATAACACAATTTTAATAACCGGCGGAACGAGCGGCTTTGGCTATGAATTTGCTTCCCGGTTGATTGACTTAGGGAATACCGTAATTATAACAGGCAGGGACAAGGCCAAACTTGATCTTACCAAAAAAAAGCTACCTAAAATTCATACCTTCCAAAGTGATGTAAGCAAGTCCGAAGCTATAGCTCAACTATTTGTTGAGGTAACCAGCCGGTTTCCCGACCTTAACATGCTTATTAATAACGCCGGCGAGATGCGCAAGATAAATTTGCAGGATGCTTCGATCGATTTGCATGATATAACCCGCGAAGTTGAAATTAATCTGATGGGCCCAATCCGGATGATACAGGAATTTCTGCCTCATTTAAAAACAAAAAAAACAGCGGCTATCCTGAATGTAACCTCGGGTATTGCCCTGGTTCCTTTTCCTATATCCCCTATTTACGGAGCAACTAAATCAGGGCTTCGCTCCTATACCCAATCTCTGCGCGTTCAATTAAAAAATACAAATATCAAAGTGTTTGAATTAGTTGCACCGGGATCAAAAACACCACTGAACGACAAATTTGCAAAGGTTGACGGGTTTGACGATAAAATGTTGATGGAACCGGGCAAACTGATAGCCACAGCAATTAAAGGGTTGCAAAAGGACACTTATGAGATATACCCCGGTTTGGCCAACATAATGAAAATAGTGAGCCGTGTTGCGCCCCGTTTTTTGTTAAAACAGACCAGCAAAGTTGGTGCAGATTTATGGCAGGGAAAGTAATTTCATGCCTACCAGTTATAGCACAATTAACCCGAAACAAAATACACATATATGCCTCGATAGAGGCTACCTCTTTGTAGCAATATGAAATAGAAAAGCAAATTGCGCCGTAGGCGTTACCCTAATTGACAGGTTGATCATGCATTATTCATTAAGGGTAGCCTCTACGAGGCAAAACCCTAAAATTGATTGTTTTTCTACAAAGGGGTAGCCTCTACCGAGGCATGTTATTTGGGTATCAAAAGAGGATACTTGATAAGTTCAAGCACCAGTTAAAATGTGCTCTCCAAAATAAAAACCATCAGTTACAATACCCGTTACCCTATCTCCACCGGCCCTAAAATACCCATAGAATGAATGGGTTGGTTCCTGCCCTTTATCCATTTAATCGTCTCTTTATTATCGGTTAACGAGTGCATGTAGTTACCTAATGTTGTTGTCAGTTTTATCGACAGGGTGTTTTCCCCTTTTATCAAAGCGTCTTTTACCGGGTAAACATGATCGCCGTACCACCTGTTGCCTAAATTTTTCCCGTTTAGCATAACTTCACTTACACCTACAACCTTGCCCAGGTTTAAATAGTTTATCCCAACCTGGTTATTTAGCTCAAATGAATTTTCATAAACCGCTGTACCGGCAAAAGCAGCCAGCGTGTTATCATCCTTAAAATCAACAAGTGTGTTTAACTTTTGGCGGCTTTTGTCGCCGTTAACATGGTTAAGCGTTAAGCTCCAGGGGGTGGTAATGATTAACACAGGTTTTTTAGAAAAATCAAGCAGGCGGTATTTTTCGCCCTGCGTATGGGCATCAAAAACTATCAATTTGGTTTCGGCCGGGCCGAGCGTTATTTTTAACCGGTTATTTTTACCATCAGTTGGATACAAAAACCGCTCACCTGTTTCGGCATCCCAAAGCCATGCTTTTTTATCAGGAGCCACATCAAATTCGGCGTTTAATTCAAACCTGTTAGTTATGCTATAATTAGAAATGAAAAAAGCGTCGGCATTATCAAATTTATAGTAAACCTGACTTATTAAGGTCTGCGGGTTATCTGTTTTAAAATAAGGCTTAATTTTAAATTTCTCCTGGATACCCCTCCACCAGTCTATTATTTTGCCATCATGATTGGGTGCCGGGTACAAGGCAACCTTATCATCGCCCTTATTTTTTATTGACCCGATAATTTCATTTACCTGTTTATCCAGCTCAACATGATTATAATGCCCCGGTGCTTTTGTGGGATATTTTCCAATAAAAACAATTTGCCCTCCGGCAGCGGCATATCTTCGCAGTGCTTTGGCGGTATCGGCATGAATGGTTTCGGCCTCAATAATAAATAGTATTTTATATTGCCTGGGGCCATAATTAAGCTTTCCGTCAGCAAAAGTTGCCTTTTGCAAAATATTTTCACTTACATAATCACAACCATTACCATTTTGATGAATAGCTTCCCATACATTGTGCACATAATCGGGCAAAGCCCTTTCGGGAAATGGGTCCCATTGTACGCCGTATTTGCTCCATAGATCGGGCAGTGGGTGCATTACGGCAATGTCTGATACCAATGTCCCGTTTTGAAATACCGCCGATAATCTTGCTTTATAATGCGTCCAGTTTTTCAGGTATGGCCACCAGGGGTTCCGTTCATTAAAAAAGGTGCCGTATCTTATCCATCCCGGGAAAGGCGCATCAGGCGGACTATAGTTAAACCCATGCATGATAGAATGCGTTACGCCCGATAGGTTACTCTGATCGCCCGTTAGTTTGATCATTTCGAGCGTTGCGTTAAAAACCACCGCTATATTGGTGATCTCTTCACAACTGATCACCTTTTTACCGGCCAGCCTTGCCCCCGACGAAACAAATTTATTGATAGGCGGATATGCCCGGCCTTGTGTATAATCAAAATCTTTAAGGTCCTGCCCAATATAACTGCGCATCCAGGTTTCACATTCGGGGATATCAACCAGCATACTTGAATCTATCGGGAAATATTCGCGGCCATAAGCCTGCATTCTTGATTTTACGCCATTCTTTTTGCACCAGCTTAAATAGGTTTCTAAAAAACGCTCCTGGAACAATTCGAGCTTTGTTATTTCAAAATCATACCGCACCCTGTTTAAAACATCCGTAAACTGTGCCGACGGTATAGAGCCATACTTTTCGTTCAGCGGCCGCCCAATAGCACCTGTTTTAAAAAGTATAAAAGGCAGGTAAGGTTTTACCGAATATTGCCTGCGCTTTTCAAACTGTTCGTGCATATCATCGCACCAGTTGGCGCCTTCCAGCTCCAGGCTATCGGTAAAAACCGACCTGAAGTTTTTACCCATGCTGCCTAATTTTGGCACTATCGCCGCCGACATCCGGTTCAAATAGCCTTCAACCGCCGCTTTATTAAAATGGTTTAAAACCGGCCCGCTGGCACCAGGCGCGCCAAACATCACCGCCATAAACCCGGTTATTTTCACCAAAAAATACAATACATGGTTTCCATCCGGAACGTTGATCGTTAGCTCATCGTTACCTATCTCCGCATCAAGGTTAATTACCCGGCCCAGGCTTTCGAGGTTGGCGGGCGCTAATCTTAAAGCGGCTAACTCTTTATACTTCTTTTCGTTTTTTGAGGATATAGGCGGGTCAACAAGGGCCTGCAAATCGTTGCGCGTTATTTTTAATACCTGCGGCCCAACAATATCCTTAGTGCCCAAAGCCATAATTTGCGATTGTTCATCCTTTGTTAAAAAATCGCCGCCAAACGGCCAGCCAGAACCCATAATAATATCGCAGATCATCCCGCGCTTTTTGGCTTCACGCAGCGTAAAGGCCAGCATATCTATCCATTCATCGCTTAACCAAACTAACTCTTTATAATGCAACGGATCGGCAGTTTCAGGGAAACGGATCGA
>JABDBT010000049.1 GCA_013288465.1 Bacteroidota bacterium
ATGGGCATTTTAACCGGCATGCGGTTGATACAGGGAGGGCAATATGAAAACGCGGTAGTTGCCGGGGCCGATGTAATATCCAAATTTGTATTATCGGGCTTTCAATCGTTCCAGGCAGTTAGTGCGGAGCCATGCAAACCTTTTGATATGGACAGGACAGGGATAACCTTAGGCGAAGGGGCAGCAACAGTTGTACTATCGTCCAATCCTGAATATGCCGGTAATATAAAGGTATTAAGCGGCGCGGTAAGTAACGATGCCAACCATATTTCGGCGCCATCCCGCACGGGCGAAGAGCTTTGCCAGGCTATTAATAAAACATTGGATGCTGCGGGTGTTACTGCCGCTGATGTTGATTTTATATCGGCGCACGGCACGGCCACCAGTTATAATGATGAAATGGAAGCAAAAGCTTTAACCCTGGCAAAATTAGCAGCAACACCGGTAAACAGCTTAAAAGGCTATTACGGGCATACGCTGGGGGCCGCGGGGCTGGTTGAATCGATTATTTCTGTGCAGTCATTGAAACAAAATATAGTTTTGCCAACTTTGGGGTTTAAAAACATGGGCGTACCCAACCCAATAAATGTTTGTACAGAAATATTGCAAGGCAGTTTTAACTATTGCCTTAAAACTGCGTCGGGGTTTGGTGGGTGTAATGCGGCGGTATTGTTTAAGAAGTAAAAGCTCAGACTTACGAAGTTTTTAAAACTTCTTAAGTCTTTCATAAAGAAATAAGCGTTTGTCAGTAAATAACTATATATCATCCGGTTGCGTCATCAGCAATAACTCTGTTTACAAAAACGGGACGGTTGTGTTTGAAAATAAAAATGTGGATCTCCCCGCGTTTCTGCTCTCGGTATATCAGCATTTTGAATTGAGTTATTCGCGGTTTTACAAAATGGATAATTTGAGCAAACTGGGTTGGCTCACTTCCGAGATACTGCTAAAAGACAGTTTCGAAAAAGAAAACTACCAGCCGGAAGACATTGGATTAATACTTTCAAACGCCAACTCAAGCCTCGATAGTGATCAAAAGTATTTGAAAAGCGTGGATGATATACCAAGTCCGGCGTTGTTTGTATATACCTTGCCTAATATTATGATCGGCGAAATTTGTATCCGCAATAATTTTAAAGGCGAAGACGCGTTTTTTGTAGCCGAACATTTTGATGCCGGGTTCACCGCACAATATGTTGGCGGTTTATTAAACAATAATGTAATAAAAGCTTGTATTTGCGGTTGGGTTGATGTGTTAAACGATGAATATAAATCAGCCCTGTTTTTGGTTGAAAAAGACGAAAAACCGGGGAGTATCCTTTTCAACGCGCATAATATGAATAGGGCTTTTGATAATGATATAAACATTAATAAGAAAGTGGACGCGAATGTTTTTATAGCCGGGGTAGGTGCAATTACCGCTATTGGCAATAATGTGGCCGAGTGTTTGGCCGCGTTTGAATGTGGGCGGGCTGGCATGGGCGATATTACGCACATGGCTACTATACACAAGCACCAGGTCCCGGTTGCCGAAGTAAAAATGACCAACCAGGAACTGGCTATTAGAGCGGGCATATCATCAGATATAAGCAGGACAACCTTATTAAGTTTAATTGCCGCTAAGGAGGCATTAGATGATGCGGGTATCCCCAATTTAGCTTCACTGCGTACCGGTTTTGTGTCGGCAAATACCGTAGGCGGCATGGATAACAGCGAAGCCTTTTTCGTTGAGTTTCTGAAGGATAATAACAAGGGTAAGTTAAAAAATGTATATGACCACGAGTGCGGCAGCGTTACCGAGGCTGTTGCCGACCGGTTAGGTATTACCGATTACATGACCACCATCAGCACAGCCTGTTCCTCATCGGCCAATGCTATATTTTACGGAGCAAGGCTAATAAGAAATGGGATATTGGATGTAGTAGTAGCCGGCGGAACGGACGCTTTAACCAAATTCACTCTTAACGGCTTTAATACGCTGATGATATTGGATAAAGAGTTTTGCAAACCTTTTGATGAACACAGGCAAGGCCTCAATTTAGGCGAAGGCGCAGGTTATATAGTATTGGTATCAGAAAAGGTAGCCAAAACTTTAGGCAAGCCTTTATACGCTAAGCTAAGTGGTTATAATAACAGTAACGATGCTTACCATCAAACGGCTTCATCGCCCGATGGCACCGGTTCATACCTGGCCATGCGGCGGGCGTTAGTTAAAGCCGGATTAACAACAACAGCTATTGATTATATAAACCTGCATGGCACCGGTACCCCAAACAATGACAGCGCCGAGGGTACGGCTATTAAACGGTTGTTTGAAAACAATTTCCCGCCAATGAGCTCTACCAAATCATTTACCGGGCATACTTTGGGCGCGAGTGGCGGCATTGAAGCGGTGTTTTCTGTATTGGCTATAAAGCACGGCATAATATACCCCAACCTGCGTTTTGAAACACCAATGCAGGAGTTACCGTTTACGCCCGAAACTAAGTTTTTGAAGGGGCAAAAAATAAGGCATGTTATGTCAAACTCGTTTGGTTTTGGTGGCAATTGTACATCTTTAGTATTTTCGGAGATATAAAATGAAGACCTATATACGTGCTGCATCCTGTATATCGCCACAAAATACTTTTGAGGAGACTGGCCTATTAAATGAGGTGGTTGAATACACCGGCACCCGCTTAAAAGCTATTGAACCCGATTATAAAGCGTTTATTGACCCTAAGCTGATCCGCAGGATGAGCCACATTATCAAGATGGGTGTAGCCGCCGCGCAGGATTGCTTAAACAAAAGCGGCATCGAAATGCCCGGCGCTATTATTACCGGCACGGCTTATGGTTGCTTAGAGGATACCATATCATTTTTAACCCGCATTATTGAAATGCAGGAAGAAATGCTGCCCCCAACTGCTTTTATACAATCAACCCATAATACAGTAGCCGCGCAAATAGCCCTCATGCTTAAATGTCATGGGTATAACAACACTTTTGTGCATAAAGGCATGTCGTTTGAAAATGCTTTGATTGATGCCATAATGCTCATTAATGAGGGCGAAGCCAATAATATATTGGTTGGCGGTACTGATGAAATGACCGATGCCAGCTTTACTATTTTAACCCGGCTGGGGTTATATAAAAGGCAGCCCATTTCAAACCTGGCACTTTTTGCTGATGAATCAAAAGGAAGCATAGGCGGCGAAGGCGCGGCATTCTTTTTATTGTCTGATGAGTTTTCTGCTGATAATTTGGCGGAGCTTACTGGGGTAAAAACTTTTTATAAACCAAAAGATAACGAGGCAATTGAACAGCAGATCAATGCTTTCCTTTCAGCAAACGCTTTAAAAATTGAAGATATTGATTTGGTGATTACCGGTAAAAACGGCGATATAAAAAATGACGCGGTGTATCAACAATTAAGCAATTCGTTATTTGCCGGCAAGATTTTGGCAAACTACAAACACTTATGCGGTGAATACCCCACATCAAGCTCATTTGCTTTATGGCTGGCAGCTAACTGCATTAAAAACGGAGAAGTACCTGATACTGTAGTTAAGGAAAATGTACAGCCAAAAAAGATATTGGTCTATAACCATTATCAAAATATTTATCATTCATTAACGCTGGTAACTGCATGTTAAAGGATTCGCTTTATACGGTCATAGCTACGGATCACCAGGGGGATGTGATCAATGCTGTATTAGAAATTGATGCCGATAACGAAATATTCCTTGGCCATTTTCCCGATCAGCCGGTTTTGCCCGGGGCATGTATGCTGCAAATGGTGAAAGAGGTTTTAGAAAACGCTATAAATACGTCCATCAGGTTACAAAAAGCAGATAACCTAAAGTTTTTATCATTGATAGGTCCCCATGAAAATAACTTGTTGCATTTGGAAATAAACTATACCGTTGAAGAAGCGCAAATTAAGGTTACGGCTAATTTGAGTTCGCTGGATGTGGTTTGTTTTAAATTGCAGGGAGTGTTTGTGAAGGGGGAATAGCCCCCGCAAAACAAGCGTTATCCCTTCCCGTTTGCCACAATATAATCAGCCATGGTATTAATATCTACCAATGCTTTACGGCCTTCTTTGGGGTCCTGGATAGTGATACCGTATTCCTTTTTTAACAGAACGATCAGCTCAAGCGAGTCAATGGAATCCAGGCCCAGGCCATCACCAAAAAGTGGTTCATCATCCTTAATATCGGCAGGTGTTAAGTCGGTTAAGTTTAAAAATTGTATGATCTGCGTTTTTAGTTTTGCCTTTAATGCTTCTTTTTCCATTGGTAGTTATATCAGGTTTTTTCTTTTCAGCCCTAAGTAGGTGACGAATTGAATGATTAGTGTAATAATAAACAAAGGTATCAAGTTGTTTAAAATATCCTTTAGTTTTCCGCCTTCTAAAAACAGGGTATAATAGGCTTGCAGGCACCAGTGCATAGGCGATATGCTGGCTGCCGATTTAAATGCGCCCTGCATAGCAAAGCTGGGCACCATTAACCCGCCGATGCAAGCTAATATAACGATAGATACCGCGCCAAAGCCATTGCTCTGTTCCTGCGTATCAGAAAATACACCCACGCAAATAGAATAGCTTACCGCGCACCAACCGCAAATAAGGGTAGTGAGCACTAAAGCACACAGATCTGATGGAGGGTTTAAGGCCGGCAAACCCATATACGGAAATAGCCATATCCCCATTGAAAATATGACGGCCGCCTGGAACATAGTAACCACCAAATAAACAACCTGTTTAGATATTAAAGCCACATGGTAACTGGTAGGCAGGGTTTTTAAACGGATATAACTGCCGCTCACTTTTTCGCGCACTACGCTGCCGCCTAACGACATGATGACAAAAAACATGGCGAAAATGGTCCATGCGGGTACATTATGCTGGGTTGAATTTGGCGTTATGTGAACGCCGTCTTTGGACACCGGCATTTCATTAATGGGTGCGCGGTTATTCAGCATATCATTTTCCAGTTTCTCGGGCAATTGCTTTTCGTTGATCGAAAAATACAGCGTCCTTAACGTTTCCCGGCTCTCCACCATTTGGAGCGAGCTTTGCAGCGCGCCTTTAACCGATAACCGTAATGATTCCTGCAAAACGGGGTTATAATACAACGTAAGCGGGTCAACATCGCCTGCTGGCTTCTTAGTCGAATCGCCTGCTAAACCAAAACTGGTCATGGCTTTATCCGCCACACTTTTTGATTTTGCCGATACCTTTGCCGAAAAATCAGCCGGGATAACAATACCCAACATAGCATCAGCATTGTGCATAGCATCGGCCATATTGTTTTGGTTTTTAGGCATTTCCAATACCCTGAACATGCCAATGTTGCCAATGGCCTTGATCATTTGGGCGCTGGATTGCCCGGTATCTTTATTAGAAATGAGAATAGGCAACCTATTTTTGCCAACCAACTGGAAGGTGCTGTTTTGTATGCTGGTTACCACCACTACCAAAATAATAGGCATAACAAACATGAGGGCTATCCCCACTCTATCACGAAGCAGTATCCGGGTATCTTTTTTTATGGTGGCCCAAAGTTTATACATCAATCCCTAAGCTCCTTACCCGTTAAGTTAATAAATAAGGCTTCCAGGCTTTCCTGTTTATGCTCGGCCAATAAGTTGTCGATATTTCCGCGCGCAATTATGCGGCCCGCATCTATCATAGCTACATCCTCACATAATCCTTCGGCCTCGCTTAATTGGTGCGATGTATAGATCAGCGTGGTGCCATTATCATTTAATACTCGTAGATATTCAATTATAGCATGTCGCGTTTGCACATCGACCCCAACAGTTGGCTCGTCCAAAAACAAAATAGCGGGCTGGTGTATTACACCTATAGCCAGGTTAACCCTTCTTTTCATTCCGCCCGAAAACTTTTTTACCTGTTTATCGCGCACGTCATCCAAGCCTAATATTTGCAAAAGCTCATCGGTACGTTGTTTGGTTTGCAGCTTGTTTAACCCCGACCATGCGCCAAAAAATTCCAAATTCTCTACCGGCGATAATTCCTGGTAAAAAGAAAAATCCTGCGGTACAAAGCCAAACAGCTTATTTACCGCGTTTTTTTGTTTGCCGTTTT
Organism: Bacteroidota bacterium; assembly: GCA_013288465.1. The sequence continues at coordinate 6,098 of JABDBT010000049.1, forward strand.
CATGGCCCAATAAGGTAATATTGCCTTCATCAACGGGTAGAACGCCGGTCATGAGGTTCATTAACGTGGTTTTACCCGCACCGTTGGGGCCAAATAAACCAAAACGATCGCCTTTAGCAATTTTTAAATTAAGCTTTGAAAACGACATATCCGCATTATCCGGGTACCGGAAACCCATGTCCGTAATATTTACTGCTAAAGGTTCCGTTAATGCCATTTCAAATTTTTTAACGCTTTAAAAGCCTCTTTCTCTATTTCGGCAATTTCCAGTAAATAGTTGCCCATGGTATTAAAATCTTCCCGGCTGCCAATCCTGCCTTTATAAATACCCGCAGCCTGTACTGCAGCTGTTCGCCATAGGTCGCCGGCCCGGGTAAACTGTTTGGAAATCTCCGGCAACTCATCCATTTGATTATAGGCGTATGCTTCCTGTAAAAATGCCGCGTAAATATACCTGAAACCGCCGCCACCCGTGCCTATTTCTTCCTGCATGCGCACCAATTGCGCCAAATATAGCCCGGCTTCTTTTAACCCAAGCTTATCGCGCCATTTTTTTATTTGGTTGCCTGCATATTTTATTCCGTTTACACCTGTTATGGGGCCAGGGAAAAGCATATTCCGGGCATTTTTTTGGATGCCGCTTTTTATGGCCCGTTTAACTTGTTCATCAGTAACCGGCTTGCCGGGTGTAGGATAATATAATTGTCCTTTGGGGGCCAACATCCCCCTGGCAAACCGTACCCGTTCCAACTCATAGCTGGTTAAAGTGGTTGGTGTTTCCATAACCGGGTCGCTGATAAGATAGTTATCATCCTCTTTACCGTAAACTATTAAGTTATGCGCGTTAAAATGAAAACGGTATTCCTTCGGAAAATAAGTGAGGTAATAAACCCCAACCTGGCAGCCAACGGGCCTTCCTTCGGCAAGGCGGTCTTTTAAAAACGCTTCCGCTTTTTCTCTCGAACTAAATTTTTTGCGGACAACCTCAATGCCCAAAGCCCTGCAGGTCCTTTTAAATATGAGCCCCGGCAACGTACGGAAGGCAATTACCGGCCCGTTATTTATTTTGATAAAAGGGATATAAACAAAAAACAGCCCCGCGCCAATGCCAAAAGCCAATGGCTCGGTAATTTGCTGTACGCCTATATTTTTTAACAAGCTGGTAGTAACACCGTTTTCGCAATGCGCGGCCTGGATATGATTAAAGTTAGGCTCCATTTACACCCTCTTTCTTATTCCCTCTTTGCGCGTAGCGGAGAGAGGGTGGACGAGCGAAGCAATGTCCGGGTGAGTAATAGCCGCCATGCTAAGCATCGCAGGGTCCTCTGCGAGAGACCCTGTGGGGACGTCAAAGCAAAGCCCGTCCCAGCCCTCTTTGCGCGCAGCGGAGAGAGGGCCGACCAGCGACTTAGCGTAGTCGGGGTGAGTTATCGCCCGCCAAAGCATTTGGGTAAATGCCGCTCGGCGAGGACTCACCCCGACTACGCTAAGTCGCTGGTCGACCACCCTCTCTGCTGTAAACAGCAAATAGGGTAAAGAAACACAGTCACCAGGGAGAAGGAATCGCACGGCCCCGTTTTGGTCTGTGGTTAAATTCAATGATTTAAACAGCATTGGGGTTCATATTTTTAAGTTGTGCTACGTTCACGTTAAAAACCTCGGCGTATCGACGCAGTTTTTTATCGGGAAGTCTTTTAAACACTTCGGGGTGTAAATGCCGTTTTATCTGCCATTTCCAAAACCCGGTATATTGGGCCAGCAGCTTAATATCCATCAGCCCATGTTCCATAAAAAACAGTAACGGGCTTGCCTCATTGTTTAAAACCTTTTGTTTTGCTGCCGCGATGCGTCCTTCAATATCTTCCCAGGCGGTGTCGAGCGCGGTTATTTTAACATCCCATCCCCTGCTCAATTCGGCCACATATTTACCGGAACTGTCCGTAGCATAGCAAACCTCTTTGGTTATTTTACCCAAAGCGCTCATATCCTGCGGAACATCTTCCTTCTTCATGCTAATTTTTATTGGATTGCGAAGATTTAGACAACGGTAAGCAAGGCGTACATATACGAGAACCTGGCGCTTTCCGGAACAAGCAATAATATCTTTTCGCCTTTTTTCAATTTGCCGCTGTTAAAAAGCTCGTCTATCATCAAATAAACGGAGGCCGCGCCTACATTACCAACAGTATATAAGTTGATGAACCATTTTTCGTAAGGGATGCCGCCGCCATATATCTCTACCAAATCATAAATTTTACTTTTGAAAAAGTTACTGGATATATGCGGTAAAAAATGGTCAATATCGGTTGCAACAAGCCCTTTCCTTTCAAATATCTCCTTGATCTTTTTACCACCCAGGGTTACAATATTATTGCTCAATAAGGTAATATCCTGCTTAACGCTAAAGATAGATTGGTTCATGATCTCTTCGGGCGTATAATCCATAAACCCTTTTAAGGTGCCATCTGCCTGCTTTTCGCCGCCCATATACATGCACGTTTCCATTTCATTGGCATATGATACACCTTCAATCCATTCAATCCTCAGACTGACACCTTCCTCATTGGGCTTATCGGTCATTAAAAATGCCGAAGCGCCGTCGGACAACATCCATCTTAAAAAATCTTTTTGAAACGCGATGTAAGGGTTATCACTAAGCTCGGCCAATTTATGGGCCTCTTCCTCAAAAACATCAGATACCAGCAAGCCCGAAAACCGTTCTGATCCCGTTGCTACGGCCAGTTTTACATCGCCGGTCCTGATAGCCATGTAGGCGTATTTTAAAGCGTGCATACCCGCGCAGCAAACGCCCGCAGGCGATACCACCTCAATGGCTTCCGCCTCGGGCAGCCAGCCGTGGGTCATTACACCGTGGCTGGGCATCATCTGGTCGGGCGAGGATGTTCCGCACGATAATAGCTCCATTTTCTTTATCTCGTCAGGGGAATGAGCAAACAATGCCTTTACGGCCAGCGCGGTCATTTGCGCGTTGGTATGGGTTGATTTGCCGCCCTTTGTTAAGGCATAATACCGGTTAATGATGCCGTTATTGCGCAATACGATACTTTTTGATTTGGATGGTTTATCATTAATATAACCCAGGTACAGCTCCATATCATCATTGGCCACGGGCTCATTCGGGAAAAAAGAAGAGGTTTTATTGATATAAACAGGCATGTCTTAATTTAAATTTAAAAAGTATTGTTTTTTAGCCCGGATACGTTTGGGTGTAAAAAACCTGAAAAATATGGCATCTATAGTTAACACAATTGGCGCGCCTACAAAAAAAGCAATTAAAAGATAATATTTAAAGGCCCTTATCCACGGTAATTTATTTTTTCGTTTTGCAATAAATCTTGCCCATACTCCAAATATTTTACCCGCTACCGATTCAATAACCATCAGGTTATAGTTCAATACCACGGCTTTTTGCTCGTCCAGTTCATCCTGTAAACCGTTCCAATCGCCTGCTTCCAGGTGAGGTAAAACGCTTTCGCCAAATACTTTCGTATGCTCAATATCCGCAGTTGAAACACCGGGAGGGGGGAAAATGTTTAGATACCTGTCTTTTTTTCCGTGTAGCATCCAATGGAAGATGGTAATAAAGCTAACCGGGTTGGGGTGCGTATCAACCAAAGCTATATTTCCAACCAGTTTGGCGTCAGCAGCGCGGATAAGTTTTTTTACCCTCACAAACGCGTTGAGCCACATATTGCGCGCGCCGGTAGCTGTAATTACGGGCGTATTTTTTAACACCGCCTTTAATTTTGGCTGATTTAATAACGAATTAAAAGGGATACTTGGCGATAAAAACCAGGCCTGGTAACCTAAAATAACCAGGTCATATTTTGATTCTTTGAGTTCAAACGGTTCCAGCTCGGCCTGTACATCTAACTGGCAGTTGGGCATTACGCTAAAAAAGCTGTCGGCTGTCCATGGCAGGGCATAATCATTCACCAGCCTAACCCGCACCTTTTCTACCGATATGCCCGCATCAATAAGCGGCGCGGTCAGGTTGTCAACAATTTCACCCAACTGGCCCGATTGCGTATAATAAATAGCCAATACTTTTTTACTCATCCTGTCTTAAAAATTAAAGATCTTGTGGGTGCAATACTTTTGAATTTTTGCTGTAATCCATAACAGCTTGCTGTACAACAGGGGGTAAGTTTTTATAAGCTTTAATAACCAACTCTTTATCGGCTTCAAGGTCTTTACGGTATTTGACAATTTTGGGGGCGTTTTCCGCAATTATCAATCGTAAAAAATGATATTCGGCATTGCCCTCGTCGTTTAATAAAGCGGTTTCAAGCTTAATACGCCCGGCTTTAAAAATCTTTAATTTTTCGGCGGGCCTGGCCGTTAAGCCGGCTTTGCGCATTAGTAAAAACCCTTCATAAGCTTCCTTTTCGCCGATGGATGACGAAGTTACCACCGTAAGTTCATTATCAATCTCCTCTTTATTGCCTGTTTTTATAATGGCATAAAAAGCTGCTTTATCAAACCGGGGCAATATGGCTTTAGCCTGCACGGTTATACCGTAAAGCAACAAAACAAAGGCAAATAAATGTTTCAATCTCATGGTATAGCTGTTTACGGGTATCCGCAAATATAAATATTTATGCTAAGCTTAATATTAGCTGGCGGTACACGGTTTAAATTAATAAGATTTGGCTTACTTTTGGTGTTTTGAAATATAAATGAATATTGGTTATTTTAATATCATAAGCGCAATAATACCGCAAAAACAACCCGTTTGGAAATAATATGCTCCCCTGCATAAATATTTATATCGTAAGCCTTTTAAAACAAAACAACTAATTATATATTACACTGTTAAATAAATGTTAAGTGCACAAAAATAATAAGCAATTTTCGGGCTGTTGGGGTATCGTGCTCGGGGGGTCAAGCGGCTTTGGGTTGGCCGCTATTGAAAAGCTGGCTTCGCATGGTATGAATATCGCTGTGCTGTACCGCGAAACCGCCGCGGCAGAACGTACGCTTAAACAAAAACTCACCAAACTGGCGGCTGAGAATGATATAACCATTACACCGCATAACATTAATGCACTGGATGGCGCTGCACGCACCACATTAATTGAACAATTGGCAGCCACTATTCCGGCACATAGCATCAAACTATTACTGCATTCTATAGCCCGGGGAAATTTAAAGCCGTTGGTTGTTATTGATGGTGGGGCGCATGAAGAGCTTTCTATTCACGATATACAGCTAACCACATACGCCATGTCAACCAGTTTATTGGATTGGGCAAAAGGGTTGTTAAAGGCAGATCTTTTTCATGCTGATGCACGGATAATTGGCCTAACCAGCGAAGGATCTGATAAATATTGGGAAGGGTATGCGGCGGTATCTATTGCAAAATCATCATTAGAAAGCCTCACCACCTATATGGCGGTTGAATTGAGTAAGTATGGGTTAAAAACCAATTTGATACAAGCGGGCATAACAGCTACACCATCGCTAAAGCGGATACCTGATAGCGAAAGATTGATACAAACGGCAATTAAAAGAAACCCGTTTGGCAGGATAACCCAACCGCAAGATGTGGCAAATGTGATCTACCTGCTTTGTACGGACGAGGCAGCATGGATAAATGGCACGGTTATTCATGTGGATGGCGGGGAGCATTGCAGGTAGAGATTAGTTAGCAGTTATTAATAGGCATTTAGCAGTTGAATTGAATAAGAGCGTGGTATCACTGATTTCTATGATAATAGGCCCGCTACAGATCTAAGCTCTCGCCTATGGCCGGTAATTGTATATTAATACCTGCCTGTATAAATTTAGCCCTGGCGGCTTCTTTATCGATTTCTATAACCGGGAAGGTATCATAATGAACACCTACCACATTTTTACAGTTTATAAATCCGGCGGCTTTAATGGCATCATTAACACCCATGGTGTAGTTGTCGCCGATGGGTAAAATGGCCCAGTCGAGCCCTTCATCGGCTAATAGCTTCATATCGTAAGTAAGCGCGGTATCGCCTGCAAAATATACTTTTTTGTCTTTTGATGTAACCACAAAACCTGCCGGGTTGCCGCCATAAGCACCATCGGGCATAGAGCTTGAATGCAGCGCGTAAACCATTTTTACATGGCCGAAATCAAAATCATAACCGCCGCCAAAATTCATACCGTGGGTGTTGGTTATCCCCTTATTGCCCAGCCATCCGGCTATTTCGGCAATGCAGATAACTTTAGCGCCGCTGTCTTTTTGAATAGCCTCCAGGTCGGCCACATGATCGCCATGGCCGTGGGATATTAAAATATAATGAGGCTTTAAGCTGTTGATATCAATGTGCTTGGCCGCCGGATTGGGTGTAATGAAAGGATCAAACAATAGTTTTATTCCGTCAATTTCTAAACCAACGGTCGAATGTCCGTAAAACGTAAGTTTCATTTGAGTAAAGTATTTTTAGTTATTAATATCGAATAATGAATGTCGAACGCCGAATGATGAAGTTCTGATATTCAAAAAAATTAAAACATATTTCCCAACCCGCCCAACATGCTTTTGGTCATAGCAGCCATTTCGCTTTGGCTTACGTTATCGGCCTGCTCTAATGCTTTATTAATAGCTATCACCAATAGCTCTTCCAGTTCCTCTTTATCCGCATCCTTCAAAAACGCGGGGTCAATACTTACTGATTGTACTACTTTATTGGCATTGGCGTTCACCGTAATTTTTCCGCCTTCAGCCGAGCCTGACACGCTGATAGTATCCAACCGCTTTTTTATCTCTTCGGCCTTTTGCCGGGCTTCCATTAGTTTATCGAACATGATTTTTTGATATGCAAATGTGCGTATATGCAGATGTGCAGATTGTTTTTATAGTTTAATTTCTATTTTATTATTATCAATTCCCCTTCATTTGCACATCTGCATATTTCCGCATCTGCACATTCCCTTAGTCATCACTCGTATCGCCATTGCCCTTATATGCGCTTTTGCGTACGATAGGCATACCGGTTACTTTAAACAGGTCGTCTAATTTTAACAGACTGCCGTTTGATAAATTGGTTAACAATACAATAACGATATCGTTTTTCATATCGCGCAAATAAATATGCCTGAAACCATGCCACCAGCCGGTATGATAGATTACCTGCTGGCCAGGCGCTTCAAAAATGCGCCAGCCATAGCCATAGTTAAAATGGCCGTGCAGCCATGGGTTGCGCGGCATATAGGCCGAATCCATCGACGATTTTTTCAACAACCTCCCTGCACGCAGGGCGCGATCATATAAAAACAGGTCGCCAACGGTGCTGTAAATGCCCTTATCTCCCACGGGGCCATCTAAAAAGTTTTGCGCAACCGAGTAGCGCCATTGCCCACGGTCATGCCCAACTACATCCACCGGTATCTTATCATAAACCGCTTTTGAATAAACAGCGGTATGGGTCATGCCTGCGGGTATAAACACATTTTGTTTCATGTATTGGGCATAAGGCATACCGGTTACTTTTTCAATGATGGAACCCAAAACCATAAAGTTTGAATTATTATACAAGAACCGCACATCGGGCTTATTAAAGCGGGCCGGTTTGTATTTGGCTATCATTGCCATTTCCTCGGCATTGGTAAGCCCTTTGCGCTGATTGCGGTGCTCTTTGCGGTAAACATCATCGGTAAAATAAACATAGTTCATCATGCCCGAGCGGTGGGTCAACAATAACTTTATGGTTACACCATCGTACGGGAAATCGGGGAAAAACTTTTTTACGTCATCCGTCAATTTTATTTTTCCGCGCTCAATCAGCTGCATAATAGCGGTAGAGGTCATGGTTTTGGTAACCGAGGACAGCTCAAACTGCGAGCCTATTTTTAAGCTGTCGCGATGCAGGTAATCGGCCCAGCCAATGGCTTTTTCATAAACTATTTTGCCGTGTTTGGCTACAAGCACATTGCCATTGAACCCACGTGTTTTATGCAGGTTTTGCATTACTTCGTCAATGCGTTTATCGCCTGTTTTAGGATTGTAGTATAATAGCGCTTTGGTATCCATTGGTGGCAAGGGCGCGGCGGCGGGGCTTTCGCCGGTTTCTGCGTTGCCATTTGATTTTGACGAGCAGGAAGTTAATAAAACCAGTACAGCGGCAAAAGTTAAAGCATTGTTATAGAACGATCTCATAGATAAAAACATATCAGTTAAACGAAAGCGAAAAATAGAAATTATACTTCAGGTTAAAACTAAGTTTAAAATATTTTTTTTCGTTTGATAATCATGTTTTTATAGATTTAAGGCATGAAGATGCTGCATAAATTAATTTTGGCCCTTTTTGTAATGGGTTTTGTCCATTTTACATCCATGGCCCAGGATGCCAACCAGGTAAACGACCTTATTAAACAGGGGGTTGACCTGCATAACCAGGGCAAATACACCGAAGCCATCGAAAAGTATAATGAGGCCTTAAAAGCCGACCCCGAAAATGGTTATGCCAATTATGAGCTTGCTTTTTCGCTGTACGCGTCAAAAAAGGCTAACGACGCCATTCCGTATTTGGAAAAGGCGGTTAAAACAAGTAGCGCATCATTAATTGTACCCGAATATGTACTACTGGCAAGTATTTATGATGAAGGCAAGCAGCCACAAAAGGCGATTGAAACCTACAACATCGCAATAAAAATAAACCCTGATTATCCACAGATCTATTATAACCAGGGCCTGGCCTATTTCAGGAGCAAGCAATATGCCGAAGCGGAAAACTGCGCTATTGAAGCTATTAAGCGCGACACGAAAAATGCCAGTAACCAAAGGCTATATGCGTTGGTGACCTTTCATCAAAACAAGTTTTGCAATGCACTATTGGGCTTTTGCAGCTTTTTGCTGATAGAACCCAATGGACCTCGTGCAACTGAAGCTTTTAGTAATATTCAAAATATTTTGGTGGCGGGCGAGACGATCAAAACCCGCAATAATGGCCCTTTAGTTGTAGTAGCAAACAGTGGCTCTGAAGATATGGGACTTAATTTTGCCTTATCGATGGTTATAAAGGCTGGTCAAGCAAGAAAACTGGCGGGAATGGATTTGCTGGAATACCAACTTAAAAACACATTTATACTTGCCAATCAATTTACAGAAAAGAGCGCCGACAAAACCTTTTTTGAGAAGTTTTTTGTTGGCTATCTTTATCAATTATCGCAAAGCGGCAATATGCCCGCCTTTGCCCGTACTGTAAGCCTGAGCGCCAACCGGGCAGAAAATTCAAAATGGTTAAAGGATAACGCGCAACAGGTAAATGCTTTGAATGAGTGGATTGGGAAGACGGAGCGGGGGTTTTGAAATAAGTTGGCTGTATTGCAATAGAAGTATCGGGTATTAATTTTGCTGATAACCACAATATTTGTAAATTTATATTTTATAAAAGGACATGACAACGGTAACATTAGATATATTGGATAATAAAGCATTGAATTTATTGAAAGACCTGGAATCTTTAAAAGTAATCAGGCTACATAATGCTAAAGAGGATAATAGCGCATTGGCTATAGCCAGGATAAAAAGCTATAAAGGATTAATGACTAAGCAATCCATTGAAGAAATAGATAAACAAATAAATGACCTGCGGAACGAATGGGATTGAAATATCTTTGGGATACCAATACGGTTATATATTATCTTCAAAAAACGCTTCCATTAACCGGAGAAGAATTAATCGATAATATACTCAATAGTTACCAGCCCGCCGTTTCTGTCATTACCGAAATGGAATTATTATGTTATAAATCGACAACTGAAAACGACACAATCCTTGTAAATAATTTTATATCCAATTCAGTGGTTTATGGGCTGGAGCAACAAATCAAACTAAAAGCCATTGAAGTACGGAAAAACTTTCATTTAAAACTTCCTGATTCAATTATTGCGGCATCGGCATTGGTAAACAATCTTACTTTAATTAGCCGCAATGGATCTGACTTTAATAAAGTACCCAAATTGAAAGTGGTAGATCTTTTTAATATTAAAAGGTAGCTTTATCTTCCAAAGATGTTTTTCTTCCAAAGCTGTAAAGCATATTGCCTGAAAATTTCCGGACCATTCTTAAATGCTTCATCTAATTTGTATTCACCACCCGAAGTGCCTAAAGGAGGAACGGTAACCCGGTTGGAGCCTCTAACAGCGTATTTTTTTGTTCCCTCATGCATAATTATTTTCATACTAGTGGGGCTTGGATCGCCATTGCAACCGGTAATGTACATTAACCATACTTCCGCAACGCCATCTTTGTTTAAATCAGTTAAGGCGAATGCGCCTGGAATGTAGTTGGCTCTAACCGTAACCGGACAAGTAATCGCAAAGTCGTGCATTTGCCAGGCAACGGTAGTTTTATTGCCGTTTATTATATAATTGTAAGCATATAGGTCAGCTTTGCTAAAATTGGTGTCAATCTTGCCATTGTCATCCACAACGTCTGTTGCCGGTACTACACCTGTTGCCGTTGTTATAAGAATATGCACACCCTCTTTATCAACATAACGCGCAGCATTGATGATATTCCCAATATAATGTATAGATGCGGGAATAGATTTTTTGTCAAGAATAGTTACTTTGACTTGCGCAGATGCGCTGTATGTAAATATAACTAAGACTAATAGTTTAAATAGTTTCATTATATAATGAACAAGGTTTGATCAATTATTATAGAAGTTAACGCTAATATCTACAACTTAAACCGTGCCTCCAAAATATCTTTCACCTTTCCCCGGTTCAATTTAGAAACCGGTATTTTGGTATTATCAGTTAAAAGCAGGCTGCCCCCATCTTCGCGCAACCAGCTTTCAATATAAGCCATATTCACTAAATGCGATTGATGTGTACGCAAAAAGCTATAGCCAATCAGCATATCGGCATATTCTTTCAATGTTTTAGATACCAGCACCACTTCTTCATTATTCAGCATAAACCGGGTATAGGTATTATCGGCTTCGCAACGTACAATATCCGCGATGTTTACATACCTGGTTTCTCCAAACATTGGGAGCGCTATTTTGGGTTTGGTATGATTGTCGTCCTTTAAGTATTCGAGCAGGTAGCCCAGGCGTTCGTTCTTTTGCTTTTTTTGGATCGCTTTACGCGCCTTGTTAACAGCTTCGGCCAGTTCGTCAATATCAATAGGTTTTAACAGGTAATCTAATGCGGCAAATTTTACCGCCTGTATGCCATATTGGTTATAGGCGGTAATAAAAATGATCTCAAAAGTTATTTCGCCCAATTGCTTCAACAAATCAAAGCCCGATTGCCCGTGCAGTTGGATATCCAAAAACACCAATTCGGGTTGATGGCGTTTTATTTGTTTTAACGCCTCGTCAACGTTTTCGGCAACAGCACATATCTCCACATCCGGTGCATAACGCTGCAAAAGGTGTTGCAGATTTTCCTGGTTTGATACTTCATCATCAACTATTATAGCCTTCATGTTTTATAGCCAGTTGTTTAGTTCTATTTTGATCAAACTACCATTATTGTCTGAGTTTACATGCAGCAAGATAGTTGTATTTTTATAGATGCCATTAAGTAACCTTATCCTTTCTTCGCATAGTTTCATACCCATTCCGGCAGATTTCCCCTCGCTAAACCCTTTCCCGTTATCTTTTACTGATAGTATAATATCGCTCTCCCGTTTAATAATGTCGATTATTATCATCCCCTCATTTTTTAAGGCGGATACCCCATGTTTAACCGCATTCTCTGCAAAAGGCTGTAACAGCATGGCCGGTATTTCTATTTGCGTATCAACATCATTCGTATTAATGATGAATTTAAAATTAAAGCGCAGTTGTTCCATTTGCAGGTAATCATTCAACAAAGCCGCTTCGTGCTCAATGGTAGTTAATTCCTTTTGGCCATCATCTAATACATTGCGGGTAAGCCGGGCAAAACGGGCAAGGTACCTGTTGGCGTTTTCAACCTCATTTTTATTCATCAGGTTTTGAATACCGGCCAGCGCATTAAAAATGAAATGCGGATTAAGTTGTGCCCGTACCGATTGCAATTGCAGCGTTGCTATTTGCTTATTTTGCGCCTCTTTAGCCAGTTTGCGCTTTTGCCCTGTACGATAGGTTACAAACA
>JABDBT010000050.1 GCA_013288465.1 Bacteroidota bacterium
ACCATAACTGCCCATAATAATATAAACCTCGTAACCGGCAACTACCTGTTCGCGTAAATAGTTTTCTAAATTACCCCAGGTTTGCTGGTTATTTTGAGGGGCTTGTGGTATCATATTGGTCATTAAAAAAGTAGCGGAGTTAGCATCTGACGAACTTGTTCTATCTGCCGAAGGGCAGTTATGCCCCCTATCAAATCCCGACCCGCTATAACTATTGCTTTGTACGGTGTACCATCCGGCAGGTAAACCATTAAAACCGGCAAAGTTATTTAAGCGCCCGCTTCCGTTAGTGATATTGGAAAGGCTACAGGCTATAATTTATTATCAAATCTGCCGCAAGCTATACAGGATGCTGTAGAAACACAGAAAGATCCAGGACATTAATATTTTTATCTATGAAATCCTATAATCCCAATTGCGCTGATATTTCCAGCATCCGCTGAATTGGCTTTACTGCTTTTTCAATAATATGCTGGGGTACCTGTATCTCGGGCATTTCATTTTTAAGGCATAAATAAAGCTTCTCTAACGTATTACGCTTCATGTGCGGGCAATCATTGCAGGCACAGCTATTATTTGGCGGAGCGGGGATAAAAACCTTATCGGGGTTTTCCTTTTGCATCTGGTGTAAAATACCTGCTTCGGTAGCTACTATAAATTCTCTATCAGGATGGTTGCCTGCATATTTTAAAATACCGGTTGTTGAACCTACATAATCAGCCATTTGCAATATAACTTCTTCACATTCAGGGTGTGCCAATAGCTTTGCACCTGGATAACGTTCTTTTAATTTAGTTATCTTTTCTCTCGAAAATATTTCATGCACCATACAGGCGCCGTTCCATATTACCAGGTCGCGGCCTGTTTTTTTAGCAACGTATGCACCCAAATTTTTATCGGGGCCAAATATTATTTTCTGGTCTTTTGGCAGGCTTTCTACAATTTGTACAGCATTGCTTGATGTACAAACTATATCACTTAAAGCTTTCAACTCGGCCGTACAGTTTACATAAGTTATCACCAAATGATCGGGATATTGCTCCTTAAACTTTTTAAACAAATGCGGCGGGCAGCTATCAGCCAGGCTGCAGCCTGCTTTTATGTCGGGTAGTAGGACCGTTTTGTTTGGAGATAATATTTTGGCTGTTTCGGCCATGAAGTGTACGCCGGCAAAAACAATAATATCAGCATTGGTTTTTGCGGCTTGTTGCGATAATCCCAAACTATCCCCAATATAATCGGCAATATCCTGTATATCAGGTTCTTGATAGTAATGAGCCAAAATAACCGCATTTTTTTCTTTTTTTAATTTTTCAATTTCCACAAAAAGGTCAAGCGTCGGATCAATTTCTTCCTCGGCATATCCTTTCACATTTATTTCTTCGAAGGTATTCATTTCCACAATTCAAATAATAACAACTAATTATTTATATAAAAAAGAACTATTGTTATTGGTGTGTTAGTTATGTTTAAAAGTTGTTGTAGTTTTTATCGCTAAAGTTTTTTCTAACTATTTATTAACAATTTATTTACAGTTATTAAATATCAGTTGGTTGATTTACAGGGATATTTGTTAACCATATTTTATTTTTAAAAGTTATATGTTGATATTTTATGGCGTTAATAAATGTTAGTTACCTGTAAAATATGGCGCAAAAGTAGCTTAAAGATTAGTACTATTATCAGTAAAAAGTAAGGTTATCCACCTATTATTTTTTTATTAGGTATTTGCTTACACAAAATTAACATCTTTAAGCCCTATTGTTAACATAATGTTTAATTTTACACCTATAAGATATATATTATGACCAGGACTGTGGATTTCCTTGTGGTTGGTTCGGGCATAGCCGGATTAAGTTTTGCACTAAAGGCGGCAAAGCATGGTAAGGTTCTGATAGTTACCAAATCAAATGAAGATGAATCAAACACTAAGTATGCCCAGGGAGGCGTTGCGGTAGTTGTGGATAAAAAAGAAGATTCATTTGAAAAGCATATAAATGATACATTAATTGCGGGTGATGACCTTTGTGATAAGGAAGTTGTGGAAATTGTTGTTAAAGAAGGCCCTGCCCGAATAAGGGAGATTATTGATTACGGAACCAATTTCGACAAAACTAATGAAGGTATTTATGACCTGGCAAAAGAGGGTGGGCATTCAGAATTCAGGGTGCTGCATTATAAAGATATTACAGGTTTTGAAATTGAAAGGTCATTATTAGAGCAGATACATAAAAACCCTAACATTGAAATATTAACCCATTATTTCGCGGTTGATTTGATAACACAACATCACCTGGGTGAGTTTGTAGATAAATCATCAGATGATATCACCTGTTATGGCATTTATGCTTTTAATACTGAGAGCAAATCGGTCGAAAAGATATTATCAAAAATTACGGTAATGGCTTCGGGCGGGTCAGGGCATATTTATTCGGTAACCACTAACCCTACTATTGCAACCGGCGATGGTGTGGCGATGGTTTATCGGGCCAAAGGAAAAGTTAGGAATATGGAGTTTATCCAGTTTCATCCTACAGCTTTATATAATCCGGGAGAGTATCCTTCATTTTTAATATCCGAAGCGGTACGTGGTTTTGGTGGTATTTTAAAACGTACCAATGGTGAGGAATTTATGCAGGAATATGATGAACGGAAATCATTAGCTCCGCGAGATATTGTTGCCAGGGCCATTGATGCCGAGATAAAAAAATCGGGCGAAGATTATGTTTATTTAGATATACGTCATCGTAAAAAGAGCGACATTTTAACGCACTTCCCTAATATATATGCCAAGTGTTTGGATATTGGTATTGATATGACTACCGATATGATACCCGTTGCACCGGCCTGTCATTATATGTGCGGCGGTGTTATGGTTGATCATTCGGGAAGGTCATCTATACTGAAGTTATATGCCTGCGGTGAATGTGCATCAACAGGTTTACATGGCGCTAACCGGTTAGCATCAAATTCATTATTGGAGGCATTGGTTTTCGCACACCGTATTTACGCCGACGCTATAAAGCAGGTGGATACAGTTGTAATACCTGAAAACATACCTGATTGGGATGAAAAAGGTGTACAATTATCAAATGAAGATATATTGGTTACCCACAACGTGCGCGAAATGCAAAAACTGATGAACGACTATGTAGGCATTGTTCGTTCAGATTTTAGGCTGGAAAGGGCTATGCGCCGGTTGGGTTTATTATACGAAGAAACAGAAGCGTTTTATAAACGCACCAAAGTATCCGTAAAGCTTTGCGAGTTACGTAACCTTATACAGGTATCGTATATCGTAGTAAAATCGGCCATGATGCGTAAGGAGAGCAGGGGGCTGCATTATACAACTGATTACCCCGAACACCAGGGGGTTTTGGAGGATACGGTTTTTTGATTTCGAATGTTCGATTTCGAAATTAGATTTATTTAAAGAGCGGAAAACGGGATTCGAACCCGCGGCCTTCAGTTTGGGAAACTGATGCTCTACCAGCTGAGCTATTTCCGCTTATTGCGCTAATGTAGATAGTATTTAAGTTATTAAAAAATATAATGTAAATTTGAGTATGGAACGCACAATAATAACGCCTAAAAAAAACACATATTAGGTTGGATATACCTGAAAAATATGTGGGTAAAAAAATTGAAATAACGTATTCCGAAGTAGATGAAATAGACCGAACTTCTAAAAAGAAAACGATGGCTGATTTTTGGGGAATATTATCTGATGAAACCGCCAACGAATTACATGCTCATGTAGATAAAAGCCGTAGCGAGTGGGAAAGGGGTATTTAATAGATTCTAATGCGATTATAGATTTTTTTAATCAGTCCTTACCAGAGCCAGGTAAAAAGCTACTTTTTAATATAAAACCTATTATTTCTATTATCACATTTATTGAAATTTTTAGTAATAGTGGTATGAATGAAATGGATAAAATTCAACTTCAAGATTTTACCGAAATAGCTACAATTCATGATATAGATCGTGATGTGGCATTAAAGGCAATAGAACTTCGCTTAAAATATAAAATTAAATTACCTGATGCATTGATAGCCGCTACGGCTTTAAGATACGATCTGATTTTAATTACCAGAAATCTTTCTGACTTCGCCAAAATAGAGAAACTGCGAATTATAAATCCACATAAAATATAACATGTCCATCATCATACCCGTAAAAGATAAATCCCCATCATGGGGCGAAGATTGTTTTATTGCTGAAAATGCTACAATAGTAGGGGATGTGGTAATGGGCGATAAATGTTCTGTTTGGTTTAACGCGGTAATACGGGGCGATGTGCATTATATTAAAATTGGCAATAATACTAATATCCAGGATGGCGCGGTAATACACGCCACATATCTTTATGCGCCAACCAATATAGGCAATAACGTTTCTATTGGCCATAACGCGCTTGTACATGGGTGTACACTGCATGATAACGTTTTAATAGGCATGGGGGCTATTGTAATGGATCATGCCGTGGTTGAGCCTTATGTTATCATAGCTGCCGGGGCTGTAGTGCTTGAAAAGACTATTTGCGAATCAGGCTACTTATATGCGGGTACACCGGCAAAAAAGATAAAGCCGCTAAGCGACGAGCAAAAAGAAATGCTTAACCGGTTGCCCAATAATTATATCATGTATTCGGGCTGGTTTAAAGCGTAGCCTCGCGGGGTATAATTATGTCAAACTTGCTTTCCCAATTGGCGCGTAAGAGTATGACCGCCTTATCTACCCAAATATTTTCGGGTTGGCGGCCCTCTTTAATACTACCACTATCCCATTTTCCATTTCCGTTATCGTCATAAGCTACACGTACATGATATTTACCTGCAAGGTAATCTTTATAAACCAGCGACCTGCTCTTTTTTACTACATCGCTTCGCAATACCATTCCCTGGTCGTTTAAGAGCTCAACAATATAATTATGAGCGGTATCAGGTACAGTTACGGTTAAGGTAATCTGGCCGTAGTTTTGCGGTTTATCTATCCTGAACCTTTTAGGGATCTTTTTGTTCTTATCGCCAAAAAACCCAGTTAAAGCACCTTCGTTTAAAGTTAAGGTATAAGCCGTATTTTGTTTCCAGGGATATTTTAGCATTAGGTGCTTTAAGTTTGCAGTATCTTTTACAAGGATGAAATTATTTACCGTTGTCGAGTCCTCCAATAACGTAATAAGCGAGGGGTCATAACTGGTTATCGGCGTACTGGCAATAATGCTTAGATCAACACCTGGCTTTAGCAGTCCGCCTATGTCGGCATTGGTCCGTATATATACACCGTGGATAAAACTTTCTTTACGGCCCTTTCGTACGGATACAGAATCAAGAGGTTTGTTATTTTCAAACAGGGCCACCCTTAACGAATCAAAATCCATGTTTTTTAAATAGATCTGCGCGGTATCCCGTGTTTTGCTGATCTCCATATACTTATCCGCATCGAGTCCGTTAGGGTATATAATGTGTAAGGTTGGTTTTTCAACAGGCCGGTTAAACACCAACAGCAGTTTACCATCCACATCAAACTTATGGTCAGGGAAACGAAACTTTGACGGGATAGGTTTAAACAATTTAAGTTGTACCCCGGTAGTATCTGTTTGCAGGTTTATGAGTTTATTGGGGAAGGCTATCAACTCATTATCGTTATCATAAATTTTATTAGGCGCCGTTTCTTTCAGGGCATATAGTTTGTAATAACCCTCATGCAGGTTGCCCAATGTAAAGTTGCCGGCGGTATCTGTTGTTGTGTAAATAGTGGGTTTCAATTTACCAAAGCGTAAAGAGTCTTGTTTTAGGGTGAAAAGCATCACCGTTACATCTTTTTCTTTTTGTTGGTTAAGGATGTTGGTCACGTTGCCCGAAATGCTTAATGAATCGATATGTGTGCCGGTTGAAAAAACATAGGTGAAGTTTTTCAAAACATTCCCTTCATTTAAATCGGCAATAGCCTTGCCAAAGTTGATCACATAAGTCGTATTTTTTTTGCAACGTGTCCTTATCTTTAAATGTAATGATCAAACTTTTTGGCTTTTTGGTATAGTTATAATCAGGAAGGGGTTCCAGGGTCGGGCTTATCGTTATTTCCTGGTATTGGTTAACGAGTTTAAAATACTCATCAAAATCCAGTACGATTGTTTTTGACGAAAAATTATGAGTCATATTTTTCGGCGTAGCCTTTAATAATCTTGGAGGGGTAACGTCCCTGGGGCCGCCCTGTGGTTTTTGCTGAACGGCGCAGCTAAAAATGATCATCGAGACCATGCCGAAGATGAGAAACCGGAAGAAAATAGCCCTTTTTTTATTTAACGTCATTTTTATGCGAAATAAACGGTTTTTATGTTTTTATGAAGATTACTATTCGAAAGCAAAAATAATGGCTTATAAACAGCGTTTTATAATTAACTGAATAACAGCAGTTTACGGACTATCTTGATATGTGAACCATTAAAACAGATATATCAGAAGGCGATACGCCCGAAATACGGGATGCCTGCCCCAAAGTACGCGGTTTTATTTTCATTAACTTTTCACGGGCCTCTTTTGAGAGCGACACCAATTGATGATAATTAAATTCCGAATTAATTTCTTTGTCCTCCATTTTTTTCATCCGTTCAACGATATCCATTTCCTTTTCAAAATAACTCTCATATTTGATTTTTATTTCAGCTTGCTCAATAGTTTCTTTATCGTAAGTATTCAGCAGTTCGTTTAATGCCGCATCGTTTTTACGCAGATCGTTAAAGGCAACCTGTGGCCTGCTCAACAAATTAAACAGTTTGGCTCCCTGCGAAAGCGGGCTTGTGCCCAAATCTTCCAGTAAACTATTAATGCTTGCGGGGTCAATTGATTTTGATTTGGTATAGGCCACAATAGCATCCGAGTTTTTTACCTTTTGATTGACCTTTTCTAAACGCGCGTCGTTTATCAAACCCAGTTCATGGCCGATAGGGCTTAGGCGGATATCCGCATTATCCTGTCTTAACAGCAGCCGGTGTTCGGCGCGCGAAGTAAACATACGGTAGGGCTCTTCTGTTCCCTTTGTTACCAGGTCATCAATTAGTACGCCAATATATGATTCCGACCTTTTTAAGATCAACTCATGTTTATCGTTTATTTTTTGATGCGCATTGATACCTGCAATGAAGCCCTGCGATGCGGCTTCTTCATAACCGGTGGTGCCATTTATCTGCCCTGCAAAATAAAGATTGCTGATTTGTTTAGTTTCTAAAGTAAGCCCTAATTGGGTAGGAGGGAAGAAATCATATTCAATGGCATAGCCCGGGCGGAACATTTTTGTATTTTCGAAACCCGGTATTTGGGTTAGCGCTTTGTATTGTACATCTTCGGGCAGCGAGGTTGAGAACCCGTTTACATATATCTCACAGGTATTCCAGCCTTCGGGCTCAACAAATATCTGGTGGCGGTCGCGTTCGGCAAAGCGGTTTATTTTATCTTCAATGGATGGGCAATACCTCGGCCCCAAACCTTTAATACGCCCGGTAAACATCGGTGAGCGTTCAAAGCCTTCTTTTAATGTTTCATGCACCTTGTTGTTGGTATAGGTTATCCAGCAGCAACGCTGCTCTTTTACCAGTTCAACATCGGTGTAGGAGAACCTGCCGCGCTCTTCATCACCCCACTGTTCTTCCATCAGGCTATAGTTTAAACTGCGGCCATCCACACGCGGAGGGGTGCCTGTTTTCATTCTGCCCGATTCAAAGCCGAGGGTTAACAATTGTTCTGTTATACCGGTCGCGGCTTTTTCGCCGGTACGGCCACCGCCCATCTTTTTCTCGCCAATATGTATAACGCCGTTCAAAAAGGTTCCGTTGGTTAGCACCACCGATTCGGCTTCAATCTCCAAGCCCAAAGAGGTTTTCACCCCACAAACCGTATTGTTTTTAACCAACAAGCCCGATACCATATCCTGCCAAAAATCAACATTAGGGGTACGCTCCAGGGCTAAACGCCATTCTTCTGCAAAACGCATACGGTCGCTTTGTGCCCTTGGGCTCCACATGGCGGGGCCTTTTGATAGGTTTAGCATTCTAAATTGCAGAGATGTTTTATCGGTTATTATACCCGAATAGCCACCCAGCGCATCAATCTCGCGCACAATTTGCCCCTTGGCCACACCGCCCATAGCGGGGTTGCAGCTCATTTGTGCAATAGTGCCCATGTTCATCGTGATCAACAGAACCGATGAGCCCAGGTTGGCAGCGGCAGCAGCGGCCTCACAGCCCGCGTGGCCCGCGCCAACAACTATTACATTATATTTTTTAAACATTTTACCTCCATGTTCCACGTGGAACACTAATATTATTTATTCTTCAATGATGTTCCCCGTGGAACATTTATAAATGAAACCAGTGCAAATGCCGCCCAAATGCCTTCTAAAACCACAAACGGATAAAATCCGATCATGAACGAGGCAAAACAGCATGTGCTTGCCCCTAAAAAGTTCATCGCGGTATAGGCCCGGCTTTCTACAGTTATTCTTTTATATAAATTTAGCAAAAACGCAATTAAAAGTATAATTACGCCTATTGATGCTATAATATCCGATGGTTTCATTAAGCTTCCTTTAATTCGGTTAGTTCAAGCCAGCGAAATGTTTTTTCATCAAGCTTGGTATTTAATTCGGTTATTTTTTGTGATAGTTCAATTATTTTATTGTTGTCGATGCCTGAGCCGTTAAGCTGTGTGGTCGCCTGTTGTATTTGGGCTTCAATTTGCTGTATTTCTTTCTCGGCCGTTTCCAATTCCTTTTGCTCTTTAAAGCTCAGTTTGTTTTTCTTAACGGGAGCGGCTACGGGTGTTTCAACAACGTTATTGCGTTTGTTTTGCTGCTTATTGTCTTCCAGCTCTAATCGGTACGATGAATAATTACCGTTATATATCCGTACATGTCCGCCTTCTTCCATTATAAAAAGCTGGTCGGTTAGCTTGTCTAACAAATACCTGTCGTGCGATACCAGCATTAAAACGCCTCCAAAATTGGCTAAAAACTCTTCCAGCACATTTAAGGTATCAATATCAAGGTCGTTAGTAGGCTCATCCAGTATAAGGAAGTTGGGGTTTTTCATCAGGATGCTCATTAATTGCAGCCTCTTTTTTTCACCACCGCTTAAGTTAGCTATAAAGCCATACTGTTTTGCGGGAGGGAACAGGAACAGGGTTAACAACGCCGAAGCCGAAATAAGCTTACCATCGGCCATGGTGATAAACTCAGCAACGTTTTTTACAATATCAATAACCCGTTCGTCCTCTTTAAAAGCAATACCCGATTGGTGAAAATAACCAAAAACAGTGGTTTCACCCTTTTCTATAGTGCCATTATCCGGCAATAAGCCACCTGTTATGAGGTTTAGCAACGTTGATTTCCCGCTGCCGTTTTTGCCTGCCAAACCAATCCTGTCGCCCTTTTTAAATACATAGTTAAAATGATCAACAAAGGTGTGCTTGTTGAAGGCTTTGCTCGCGCCCTTTATTTCCATTATTTTATTACCCTGGCGCGAGGTTTTAACGCTTAATTCCACGTTTAACTTTGGCCCGTTGTTTTGGGTTTTAGCCTCAAGGTCATAAAAAGCGTCAATTCTTGATTTTGATTTGGTGCCCCGGGCCTTAGGCTGGCGGCGCATCCACTCTAATTCTTTACGCAATAAATTTGAGTTTTTTTGGAATGTGGCTTCATCCGCACTTTCGCGCTCGGCTTTCCTTTCCAAATAATAGCCATAATTGCCAAAGTAGGGGATGATCTTGCCTTTATCAATCTCTAATATTTCATTACACACATTATCCAGGAAATACCTGTCGTGCGTTACCATCAGGATGGTTTTTGAGCCATCGGTCAATAATTTTTTCAAGCCATTCAATGGTATCAATATCCAAATGATTGGTTGGCTCATCCAATATATATATATCGGGGTCTTCAATTAACAGCCTGGCCAAAGCCAGGCGTTTCTTTTGCCCACCCGAAAGGGTATTTATGCTTTGGTTAAGGTGATGTATATCTAACCGGCCTAAAATGGTTTTTATCTTATATTCATACTCCCAGGCATCCACATCGCTCAGCTCTTCCATTACCTTTTCAATGGCCCGGGCATTGTCGGGGTCGTTTTCAAGTAACTCTTCGTATTTACGTATTAGTTGTTGCTGTATATTATCGGCATGGAAAATATAATCGCTAATAGTTACCGCGTCTTTAAAGCCGGGGTCCTGTTCTAAGTACCCCATATTAAGGTCGCGGCTTTGTACCACTTTTCCTTCAGTTGGCTTCAAATAACCAGCCAGTAACTTCAATAGCGTTGATTTCCCGGCGCCGTTAATGCCAACCAATGCAACCCTGCGGCCACGGTTAATGCCTATGGCAATGTTTTTAAAAAGCCATTTGTCATGAAAAGAATGACCTAAATTTTCGGCGGATATATATGTGCTCACGTTCTCCTTGCTATTTTATCAGACGTATAAATATGAACGCCTTTCTTGTTTTTTAATGATTGTTTATACATGGCCAGGGCAACCGTTTTTGCGGGTATGCTACGGTACTTTCTTAGCGGGCCAAATAAAAACGGATTTATAACGGTCATTAGCCCAATAATTACCCGTTCTAAGGTTCGGTTTTCTCTTCTATGCCCGGTTAAAAGCGAGGGCTGATATATAAACAGGCAGTTTAAGCCAATGGCTTTAATAGCATCCTCCGTTTCGCCCTTCATTTTTGTATAGTAGTTAGACGAGCCACTATTTGCCCCGATCGCCGAAACTAAATGGTATTGCGATGCCCCGTTTTTATGGGCCATCTCTGCCAGTTTAATAGGGTAATCATGATCAATTACCCGGTACTCGTTCAAATCAGGCGTTTTGCGGCGGGTTGAACCCAGGCAACAAAAAACAATATCACCGGTTATCAAATCAGCATGACTGTCTAACGAATCAAAATCAATAATAAATTGTTTTAACCTGTTGTTTTTCGAGTGTATTTTTCGCCTGCCTAAACTAACTATCTCATTATATTCCTGTGATTGAAGTAAGATATTTATTAACAGCCGGCCAATTAAGCCGCTACCACCTACAACAATAGCTTTATGTGCCATGCATACAAAATTTTTGCAAAAATACATATAAATAAATTGCCACATGAAATTTATATGTTTAAACACATAGTTGTCGCCGGTGGTAAAGAATACGAACAGCAATAACTGCAGTTAAAATCACCCTGTAACACAGCTTAACCACTTATTATTTCAATTGTCACATTTGTAAACATAACACGATATGCAAAAATTAATTTATATCCGGTGGTATTTAAAACCTACCTGTATATTTGTTCGAAGCCTTTCCATAAAAACCTACTATGGCCCGATTAAACTTATTAGAAGAAACCCGGTACGAGAAACTGCCGGTAACCGTATATGACACTCCGGCTGTCGCGTCAATTGCTGTGGCAGGCAGGATAGCCGCCCTCATCCGCGATAAACAGGCAAAAGGCGAAAAGACAGTTTTAGGGCTGGCAACCGGTGTTACGCCAATTGCCGTATATGCCGAACTGGTTAGGTTACACCAGCAAGAAGCCTTGAGCTTTAAGAACGTGATAACCTTTAACCTTGATGAGTACTACCCAATGCGGCCAACCGCCGTGCAAAGCTACGTCACCTTTATGAACGAGCATTTGTTTGGCAAGATAGATATTGACCCCGCCAATGTGCATATCCCCGACGGCACTTTACCGCAGGAAGAGATAGCCGCTTTCTGCCTCGATTATGAGCGGCAGATAACACTGTTGGGCGGCCTCGACCTGCAAATATTAGGCATAGGCCGTACCGGACACATCGGGTTTAATGAGCCGGGGTCTGCACCCAACTCGGGTACGCGTTTGGTAACGCTTGACGATCTTACCCGCAACGATGCCTCGCGCGATTTTGGCGGCAAGGCCAACGTGCCCACCAAAGCCATCACCATGGGTATCGGCACCATATTTAAAGCCCGCGAGATCATATTGATGGCATGGAGCGGCAAGAAAGCGCCCATCATCAAAAAGGCAGTCGAAGGCGAGATATCCGGCGATGTGCCGGCCACCTATCTGCAATTATCTGATAAGGTTGAATTTGTATTGGATGAAGCCGCCGCCGCAGGACTCACCCGCTTTGACACACCGTGGCTGGTAAAAGATTGTGTTTGGGATGCCGCAATGAAAAAGAAAGCCGTTATCTGGCTGTCAGGTAAAGTAAACAAGCCGATATTAAAACTGGTAGAAGAAGATTATAACAACAACGGTATGGCCCAGTTAGCGGTTGAGCAGGGCCCTGTTTATCAGATCAATATTGACATATTCAGGCAGGTGCAGCATACCATTACCGGCTGGCCGGGGGGCAAACCCAATGCGGATGATAGCGGGCGGCCCGAGCGCGCGCAGCCAGCTAAAAAACGTTCAATTATCTTCTCGCCCCACCCGGATGACGATGTAATATCAATGGGCGGCACTTTTATCCGTTTGGTTGACCAGGGGCATGACGTGCATGTAGCCTACCAAACATCGGGCAATACCGCTGTTTGGGACGATGATGTGCTGCGTTATATGGAGTTTGCCATCGACTTTAACAACAGCATTGGCGATGACAGTAAAAGATTGCAGCAAATACATCAGGATATGCGGGTGTTTTTTGCCGTAAAGCAGCCAAATCAGATAGATACCCCCGAAGTAAGAGATGTAAAAGGTTTTATACGAAAAACAGAGGCTATAGCCGGGGCCAGGTATGCCGGGCTGCATGACGACCATATCCATTTTATGGCGCTGCCATTTTATGAAACCGGCAAAGTGAATAAGAACCCGGTAAGCGAAATAGATATACAAATGACTATTGCGCTGCTACAGCAGGTAAAGCCGCAGCAGATATTCGCGGCCGGCGATTTTGCCGATCCACATGGTACGCACGTGGTCTGTTTCCATATCATCCTGCAGGCATTAAAGCGATTAAAACCGACAGAATCGTGGGTAAAAGATTGCTGGCTATGGATGTACCGCGGAGCCTGGCAGGAGTTTGATATTGACGAGATAGAAATGGCTGTGCCACTATCGCCTGATGAAGTATTACGGAAACGGAGCGCCATATTTAAACACCAGTCGCAAAAAGACAGGCCGGTATTCCCGGGCGAAGATGCCCGCGAGTTTTGGGTACGGGCCGAAGACAGGAACCGCGAAACGGCGGAAAGCTATAATAAACTCGGCTTAGCCGAATATGCTGCTATGGAAGCGTTTGTGAGGTATAAGTTCTGATAGGTAATACGTTTGACGTAATACGTTGTACGTTCGCGTCTGATAGGTGTGTCCCTTTCATTTTTATCAAAACGTGTACAAAAAAACGTATCACGTACAACATAATATGTTTTCAATTTTAAAACAGTAAATTAGAGTTTTAAACCTAAACACTATGCAAAACTTCAAAGACCTATTATTATGGCAGGACTCTCATAAATTTGTTCTGGAAATTTATGAAGCAACTAAGAAATTTCCAAAAGAAGAAACATTTGGTATCACCTCGCAAATAAGGAGAGCGGCAGTATCTATACCTTGTAATATTGCGGAGGGTTGCGGAAGATACACATCAAAGGACTTTGTAAACTTTTTGCAAATTGCATTAGGTTCAACCAATGAAACGGATTATTTAACATTGTTAGCTAAAGATTTAAATTATCTGACAGAAGGCCAATATAATAATCTGCAGGAGCGCCTTAATAAAATAAGGGCCATGGACATTAATCTTATTGGAAAAGTTAGGAAATAAGAATAAAAAAACGTATCACGTACAACGTCAAACGTATAACCAAAATGACCGCACTAACCCAAAAACCGCGCCTTCTATCCCTCGATGTGTTTCGTGGCGTAACAGTAGCCGCAATGATATTGGTCAACAACCCCGGCGACTGGGGGCATATCTACGCCCCGCTGGAACATTCAGTTTGGAACGGTTGCACGCCTACCGATCTGATATTCCCGTTCTTCCTGTTCATAGTAGGCGTTTCTATCGTTTACGCTATGGAAAGTAAGGCGGCTGTTGCGGCTAATCATACCAAAATGATCCTATCGGCATTGCGCCGGATGGTGCTGCTGATCGTTATCAGCCTAACCATACATATTATATTCCACCCTAATTTTGCGCACATGCGGTTCCCGGGGGTATTGCAGCGTATAGCTGTAGTATATTTCATTTGTACGGTGCTGTATTTAAAAACCTCGCAAAAAACCCGCGACTGGCTGTTTGTTATTCTGCTGGTAGGCTATTATGTAGTAATGGCTTTTGTTCCCGTACCCGATACCGGCCATGCCAGCCTCGACCCAACAACCAATATGGGGGCCTGGATAGACAGGGCGGTGTTTTCAACCAATCACCTCTGGAGCGAATCGCATACCTGGGACCCCGAAGGTTTATTCGGCACCTTACCAGCCATTGCCACCGGTCTGTTTGGGATAAGAGTAGGCAGCTGGCTAAAACGTAAAGACCGCGAGGATAGCGTAAAAGTAAAATGGATGCTCATTTACGGCGTTGTTGCGGTAGTATTGGGGTTATTATGGGGGCAATTCTTCCCTATAAATAAAGCGCTTTGGTCAAGCACCTTTGTGCTGTACACCGGCGGATGGGCCACAATTGCACTGGGCATCAGCTATTGGCTTATTGATGTAAAGGGCTACAAACGGTTCACTCCCCCATTTGTAGCTTTTGGCGCAAATGCAATTACGGCCTATATACTATCTGATTTCGTTCCGCATTACTTAAATAAGATCACTATCGGCGGCTCTTCTATTTACCAGCTGATTTTTGCTTCGCACTTTTCGCCTTTTAATGCCTCGGTTATATATGCCGGTGTGTTGGTTTTGCTCATTTGGCTATTAATGTGGATATTGTATATTCGCAAGATTATTATTAAGGTATAAGGATTGATTTTAAAGAAGAAAAGCAAGGGCAAGGTAGTACGTTAAGAAAACATCTGGCCGCTAAAACCCTCTTTGCGCGCAGCGGAGAGAGGGTTTTAGCGGCCAGCGAAGCGTCGGCGGGGTGAGTAATCGCCGGTATGCAATTAATGAGAGAGTTATTCGCCATTACCTATTTCAAAAACCCGTAATTTAACCCTAATAACTAACCAAACAATTTTTAACTAACTATATCGTTTCTACATCTCCATACAATATTCCTAAATTAAATTATGCATATTAATAAACCCGTTTTTGCAGGCGCTGTAGCCCTATTTATCATAACAGGGACAGCACTTGCCCAGGTTAAAAAGAAACCTGTACCATCAGCAAAAAGCAAACCAACAACCGCCGCGCAACAAGTAAAGCCCGACCTGTTACCGCGCGACCCGAATGTGATCATCGGTAAATTGCCTAACGGCTTTACCTATTATATCCGCGCTAACAGCGAACCCAAAAACCGCGCGTTTATGTACCTGGTTGAAAAAGCCGGCTCATTACAGGAAACCGACGCGCAACAGGGCCTGGCGCATTTTACCGAACACATGGCTTTTAACGGGACAAGAGATTTCCCTAAAAACGAATTGATAAGCTACCTGCAACGCGCAGGCGTAAAATTTGGCGCCGATGCCAATGCCTCCACCTCATTTGATGAAACGGTTTTTCAGCTGGCTTTGCCAACCGATAGTACCAAAGTGTTTGAACGCGGTTTTAACATTATGGCCAACATTGCCGGCTTCGTTACGTTTGACCCGAAAGAAATTGACGGCGAGCGTGGTGTTGTTTTAGAAGAAGCCCGCCAAAATGGTAAAGACGCGCAGGAAAGGCTGCAGAAACAAACTTTGCCTGTTATACTTAACAATTCAAGATATGCCCAACGGTTGCCCATTGGCAAAGAGGATATTATAAAAACCTTTAACCAGGCCACTATCAAAAGCTTTTATCATGACTGGTACCGGCCCGATTTGCAGGCCCTCATCATTGTTGGAGATTTTGACCCAAGGCGAGTTGAGCAACTGATAAGGGATAATTTCTTACAATTTACAAATCCGGTTGCCGAAAAACCGCTGGTTCAATACGCCGTGCCGCCAACAGTGGGCACAGCAATAAAATTTGCTACTGATAAAGAGTTCCAATATGTTTTGGCACAGGTTGTAGTAAAGCACCCGCAGACATCTGTTAAAACGATTGCCGATTATTTTCGCGATGTGCGTGTAAGCCTGTTTAACCAGATGCTTAATGCCCGCATAAATGAATTAAGCCAGCAGCGTAACCCTAAATTATTGTTTGGCCAGGCCAGTTATGGCCCTTATACAGGCAGGCAGGATGCGTTTTCGGCAGTTGCGGTAGCAAATAATAATGGATTAGAAGCAGCTATAAAAGTAGTGATTGGCGAAACAGACAGGGCAAAAAAATTCGGTTTTACGTTAACCGAATTGGAGCGTGCCAAGCAAAATGCCCTGGTACAGGTTGAAAACGCGTATAAAGAAAAAGATAAAACAAACTCGGGCAATTATATAGGCCAGTACCTTCAAAACTTTTTAACCGGCGAGGCTATACCGGGGATAGATTATGAGTATAAGTTTTACGTGGATAACATAGGCAAGATAACCCTGAACGAGATAAATGCAATGGCTGCTAAATTTATCTCCGACCAAAACCGCGTGATAATTGTTGAAGCGCCTGAAGCCCAAAAAGCCAATTTGCCCGATGACAAAAAGCTGCTCTCATGGATAGCCGAGGCCGATAATAACTTAACCGCCTATAGCGATGATGTAAACACAACACCTTTATTACCCGCTCTGCCACCCGGCAGCAAAGTAGTTAGCCAGCAGGACGATAGTTTACTCAACTCAACAAACCTTACCCTTGCCAATGGTGTAAAAGTGATATTAATGCCTACCAAGTTTAAAAACGACCAGGTTTTAATTAACGGTTATAGCTTTGGCGGGACATCATTAGCAAATGATGCGGATTTTACTTCGGCAAACCTGGCCGGTAACATCATAGCCAACAGCGGTGTTGGTACGTTTACCCAGGTGCAGTTAGATAAAAAACTAAGCGGCAAACAAGTTACCATGTCGCCGTACATCAGCGAAAATACCCAGGGCATATCGGGCAGCGCCTCAACTACCGATTTTGATACCGCTATGCAGTTATTATACCTGTATTTTACCCAGCCACGTAAGGACAATGATATATGGCAGTCAACCATCAGCCAAACCAAATCATTGCTTACTAACCGTGGCGTTGACCCGGCAAGCGTTTACGCTGATACAGTTACGGCAACATTAAGTAATTACAACAAGCGCGGCATGACAATTACGCTTGATGAGCTGAACACCGCCAACATTGATAAAGCCTATAATTATTACAAGGACCGCTTTGCCGACGCGGCCGGGTTTACTTTTACTTTTGTGGGGAACTTTACCAAAGAGCAGATCATCCCGTACATTGAAAGGTATCTGGGCGCTTTACCGGCAACCCATAGTAAAGAAACCTATAAAGATTTAAATATCCATCCGCCAAAAGGGTTGGTTACCAAAACAGTATATAAAGGCATTGGCGATAAAAGTCAGGTTGAAATGGTGTTTAGCGGCAGCTATGCTTATAACGAAAGCAATAACATACAATTAGACGCTTTAGAAGAGATATTAAACATAAGGCTATTAGATAGGCTGCGGGAAAAAGAAAGTGGCGCTTACTCGCCCAGTGCCGGCATAAGCTATGTGAAAATTCCGGATAACCGGTATAAGGTTACCATTTCATTTGCCTGCGCGCCAGCAAATGTTGATAAGCTAACGGCTGATGTAATGGACGAGATAAACAAACTAAAACAAAACGGCGCCGACCCTAAAGACATTGAGAAATTTGCAGCAGAAGACGCGCGTTCTATCCAGTTGCAACTAAGGCAAAATATATTTTGGGCCGGTTATTTGGCCGCATCGTCGCAAAATGACGAAAACC
>JABDBT010000051.1:0-2934 GCA_013288465.1 Bacteroidota bacterium
GGCGAAAACCCGCTGTACATAGGTTTCGGTAGCAATGGTATTGGTAACCCTGATAAGTTTATTGCCATCATCAATGATATTTTGACAAAAACAAACGAACGTGTTTTATTTTGCACGGGGTGGTCTGCGCTTGAAGGCCTTCCAACACATAATAACCTGTTTGTTACCAAATATGTAAATCACGAAGCTGTTTTGCCGCGATGTAAATTAGGGATATTTCACGGTGGCGCCGGCACGCTTGCAACCATGCTGCGGATTTAAGGATTAGAAAACGCGTTAAATGTAGTTAAAGACATACCGACTGATAGACACATGTAACCAGACCTCCGGGTTATTTAAGATCGTATTATCTATCTGCCTTCTCCACCCGCAACCCCACATCACTTATCTCATGCAGCGGGTTATCGCGCATGTTTTGTTCTATTTCAAATTGGTAAACGCCCGCTGCCGGGAATTTATATTTGGCAACGAACGGCAATTGGTAACTGTAAATATTACCCGAACCATCGCCATACCATTCACCATCTTTACTGGCCAACGTAAATTCATAACGAACGGCAGCAGCTTTTTTATCGGGGTTTACCTGGTGTATCAAAACAAACAGGTTTGAATATTTATAATCAGCGGTTACCCGTAAGTTGAGGTACAGGTTGTAGGATGCGTTTATATCGTCAATCTTAACCGAGTATTTAATTTTATTGTCATACGCCCAGTTATTGTTTACTATTTCGGTATTCTGATCAATAACCGCATTTGGATCGGTACACCCACCAATTAATAAAGCAAAAAAGGTAATTAAAGCGGCGTATAGGTTAAAAAACCGTTTCATTTAGTTGTTATCTTTTGGGGTGTCCTTATTACCATCCGGTCGATTGGGGTTATTATTCCTGTTCGGACGGTTATTCCTGTTGCGGTTGTTCCGGTTATTGTTGCTTCCCTCCGGCCTTGGGCCTTGCGGTTTATTAGGTGCAGCTACAACAGCAGCGGCGGGTTGCGCCTGCCCGTTAGGTGCCGCCTGTACCGATGGCTTTTTGTTTTTGTTGCGGTTCTTGTTTTTATTCTTGTTACGGTTGCGGTCGTCCAAACGGGTTAAACTGTCCTGGCCAACAACGTTTTCATAATCCAAAATTTTAACCGGTTTGGTTTCCAGTTCAACAATTTCGCCCAGGTCTTCGGGCAATTTGCCCTCTTTGTTCATTTGTTGTATTTCCTTAACCCGTTTAATGGAAATGGGAACCCATGATTCTTCCCGCGGGTAACTAAACCACATCAGCTTTTTAAAGATATCGGTCTTTTGCAACCGTGCATCGCCTTTCTCGGTTTTTAAATAGTTTACATTATCGGGGATATGCTTTAAGGCATCCATGTAAGTATCCAGCTCATAATTTAAACAGCATTTCAACTTGCCGCATTGCCCGGCTAATTTCAAGGTGTTTAATGAAAGGTTTTGATACCGCGCTGCGGATGTTGAAACCGTTTTAAAATCGGTTAACCAGGTTGAGCAGCATAGTTCGCGGCCGCAAGAGCCTATCCCGCCTAAACGACTGGCTTCCTGGCGCATACCAATCTGCCGCATTTCAATACGGATACGGAAAGTTTCGGCCATCTTTTTGATCAGTTCCCTAAAATCAACCCGGCCTTCGGCGGTATAGTAAAAGGTTGCTTTTGTTTTATCGGCCTGGTAATCCACATCGCTCAATTTCATTGATAAATTGAGGCTGAGCGCCAGTTTGCGGGCGGCATGCATGGTTTCCCACTCCATGTCTTTGGCGGCTTTCCACTTTTCTACATCAGGCACTGTGGCCTTGCGGTATATTTTTTTAACAACGTCGGCCTCTTTAACACGACGTTTGGTCATTTGCATCCGCACCAGCTCGCCGGTTATTGATACATGGCCCAAATCATAGCCACCCGTTGTGGTTTCAACCACAACCAATTCACCCGCTTCGAGGTAAATGTTATCGTTATTGGTGTAAAATTCCTTTCTTGATCCTTTGAATTTTACTTCAATAATTGGAAAAGGTTTATAATTAGTTGGCATGTCCATATGCGACAGCCAATCGTAAACATCTAATTTACTGCAGCCATTTGTAAGGCAAGAGCCATTACTTTTGCAGCCAGCAGGTGAACATCCGCCACCTGTTGAGCAACTTCCACATCCCATAATTTATTCTATATATAATGATTCCCCTGCGGGATTGACTTGGTTTTCAAAAAACCGATAATTTGTAAAGATACATCTAAAAATAAAATTTTAGGGTTTGCATTTCTTTCTACATGATAATGTGCCTTTTCCAACTCGCCGCTGATGGCGTTTGCCATTGAAATATTCATCACATTGGTCATCTTCTGCGCTGTTTCCAGCTCGGCTGCCGGTAAATGTACCAGGCTGCCGGCATCGGCCATCAGCAAGCAGCATTCCCTTATAAAACTTATTCCGTACCGTAAAAAATTCTTTTGATTTTCGCGCCCCATTTTTGCTAACTGATCAACAAAAGCCACTAATTCTATACCTTTATTGGCAAAACAAAACCGGAGCCATTGTACAAACAGGTTGTGGTAACTTTTACTATCCTGGCCAACCATTGCCAGCGCCTCGGTTAAATTGCCGTTGCTTAAATAAGCAATTTCGGCAGCCGCGCTTTCGGTTTGATCATGATTTGCTATTAAATATTGTTTAATTTCCTCGTACTCAAGCTGGGGTATTTTAACCAATTGTGTACGCGAAAGAATGGTGTTTAATATTTGGTCCTGGTTTTGGGCCACCAATAAAAACAGCGTATTGGGTTGCGGCTCT
Source organism: Bacteroidota bacterium (assembly GCA_013288465.1). The sequence continues at coordinate 2,798 of JABDBT010000051.1, forward strand.
TCAATAATTTTGAGCAGCGCATTACCTTCCTTATCCAAATATTCGGGCAGCCAAAGTATCAGAATTTTATAGGCCGATTCAAAAGGCTTAAAACTTAATTTTTTAATGATCTGGTGGCACTCGGCAATATTAATGTT
>JABDBT010000051.1:2944-17934 GCA_013288465.1 Bacteroidota bacterium
TAGCCTGTTTGTTTTCGGCATCCAAATAATCTCGCCAGGTATCCAGGCTAAGGTAGGGGTTGGTTAAAAAAGCGTCCCGCCATTGTTCAATAAAAGTAAGTGCGTTATCATCCTTATGTTTGGCAAAAAACGGGTACGAGAAATGCAGATCGGGGTGCATGAGTTTCTGATACTTGCGGCACGATGAACAAACGCCGCATGAATCATCGGCCTGTTTATCCTCGCAAGATAAATACTGCGCATAAGCAACCGCCAGCGCCAAACTCCCCGATCCCTCCGGCCCTAAAAACAACTGCGCATGACTAACGCGGTTTTCGGTTACCGTGTTAATTAATCGTTGCTTAATAGCTGCCTGTCCTACTATCTGGTTAAACTGCATTGGTGCAAAATAGTAATTAGAATTGAGATGTGAGATAGGTTTTTAGAGATTAGTGGTTGGAGATTAAAGATTGGTGCCTTAAAGTAGGAAGCACGGTAAAAAACAATATCAATTACAACTATCTTTGCTAAATGACAGGCCTAATCTCTAACCTCCAACCACTAATCTCTCCCAAGCCATGCGCATAATGGCTTTCGATTACGGTACCAAGCGAATCGGTATAGCGGTTACCGACCCTTTGCAGATCATCGCGACAGGATTGGATACCATACACCCCATGCACATTATCGACTACTTAAAGAAATACCTGCAAACTGAGCAGGTAGAACGTTTTGTTGTGGGCGAACCTAAACAGATGGATAACACGCCCTCGCAATCGGCCATTCATGTAAAGGGGTTCGTTAACCTGCTCAAAAAAACCTTCCCGGATATCCCCATCGAAATGCTTGACGAACGCTTTACGTCAAAAATGGCATCAGCCACCATTGCGCAAAGCGGCATGGGCAAAAAAGCAAGGCAGAATAAGGAGTTGGTAGATACCATATCGGCGGTAATATTGCTGCAGAGCTGGATGGGCATCGGCCGTTGATTGTCTGAACCTTGATTCGTGGGATTTTATGATTTACTTGATTTAGATTAATTTGGTTTAATGAAATATAAAGAGTTAACCGAGAAAATAATTGGGTGTGCTATGAAAGTTCACAGCACAATGGGTAATGGTTTCCAGGAAGTAATTTATCAACGATGTTTGGAAATAGAGATGGCAAAGCAAGGTTTGGGTTTTATACGAGAAATGGATATGCCCGTTTATTATGATGGAATAGATGTTGGGGGAAGACGGGTTGATTTTTTTGTGGAGGATACTGTAATGGTAGAGTTAAAAGCAATTATAAATTTAGAAGATGTTCACCTGGCGCAGGCCATGAACTATCTTGAAGCTTATAAAGTGGAAATAGGGTTACTTATAAATTTTGGATCAAGAAGCTTACAGTTTAAACGTGTTCATAATAACCTGAGTTCGATTAATCAGAAAGCGGACAATTGGATGGAAAAATCTCTTTGATAACTGATTGCAGGTTTTTTAGGGAAGAAAGCATAGGCTATCAAACCAGCAACGATGTTGGTGATAAAATTAGCAAAAGACCTATGCCTTGAATGTTCAACCTGGCAAATGTTTTTGAGTTCATCGTTAACTGTTTCAATAACAGAGCGTTTTCGCAGGGTAATTTTGTCGTACATGGTCATTAAACTGTTTTTCATATTATTTCGGATATTGGTGATCAGATGAATGTCATTGACAAAGAGTATTTGAGTTAGTTTTTCGGATATGTATCCCTTGTCGGCGAATAATTTACCAAAGACGGCTTTCAGGAAGTTCTCGTTCTTCAACGGTTCACGGTCATCTACATTAGCCTGGGTAATGGCAAAGTTCAGTATTTCGCCCTTGTCGTTGATCACAATATGTAGCTTAAAGCCGTAAAACCAGCCCATCGTAGATTTACCTACCTGGGCAACATCTTTAAACACTTTGTTTCTTTTGATCCGCTTATTATTGCAGACCCTTATCGGGGTTGAATCAACAAATGAAATACCAGAGCATCTGCCTAAACAGCAAGTCTTCAGGAAAATAGTCATGGGCATCAGTACGCTGGCGCTTAATTCAACGAAACGGTTGTAAGATACCGTTTTGGGAAATTCCGCTTGCATATGCCGCTGAACATAAAACATATAGAAGTGTTTAAAGCATCTAAAACCGCTTAAATGAAAGAGCAGGCAAATGGAGATCACCTCACTTTTAGACATCACCGGTGGCCGCTTTGAGGGCTTGCCAAGCAGATAAGGCTCCGTGGTTTTATCAAAATCATTACAAAACTCATCAACAAGACAAAAAATATCAGTAATTTTATTGAAGTCAATCATATAGAAATGTATTTAAATATTTGAATGTCAGATACTTAAATATACTTACATTTCTTGTGATTGACAAATTTTATTTGCTATTTATTAATCGAACTCAGGTTAATAATAAGATCATTTAGGGCTAAAACCTATCGTTCCTTGTCTGAACCATGATTCATCGGATTTGAGGATGGACTTGATTGTTGGTTGGCTATAGTTAGCTATTCTTCGCTTGAATCCAATTTATAGGCATCATGAAAATCCTAAAATCCGATGAATCATGGTTCAGACAAAAAGGCATCAAAATACCATTAAAATCAAAATCCTTACCTTTGCGCCATGGAGATTCTACCCGACGACCTTCAATTATACTTAGATACCCACTGCGAGCCCGAGCCCGATGCGTTAAAATTCATCAACCGGGAAACTTATGCCAAGGTATTAAAACCCAATATGCTATCGGGGCATTACCAGGGCAGGGTGCTGAGTATGCTCAGCAAAATGATACAGCCAAAACTCATTTTGGAAATAGGAACCTTCACGGGGTATGCCACCATTTGCCTGGCCGAAGGTTTAGCAGACGATGGCATAATACATACCATTGAGGTTAACCGCGAGATGGAAGAAATGCTTAATTCACATTTTAAACTAACAAATGTGGAAAAAAAGATAAAGCTCCATTTTGGCGCAGCAGCAGACGTAATAGCCGATTTTGGGGCCGTCATCTTCGACCTGGTGTTTATTGATGCGGATAAAAAGAATAATTTACTTTACTTTGATTTAATATTTGACAAAGTCAGATCCGGAGGATTAATAATAATTGACAATGTTTTGTGGAAAGGGAAGGTATATGGCGGCGAAAAAGATGCCGATACCGAAAGTTTTCGCAAACTAAATGATCGGATTGCTGTTGACACGAGAGTTGAAAAATTGATTCTGCCCGTGCGCGACGGTTTACTGGTCATCAGAAAAAAATAATTATGAAGAAAACCTTACTGATTGCTATCCTGTTAATATCCGCTCTTGGGGCATTCGCCCAAAAGAATACTTCAGTATCCTATATCGACCAGTTTAAAGATAATGCTATTGCCATTATGCACGAAACCGGCATACCGGCCAGCATTATTTTAGGCATAGCCATGCATGAATCGGGCAACGGCAACAGCACCATAGCCCAAAACCTAAACAACCAGTTTGGGGTAAAAGGCGGCGGTGGCGCGGTAATTTATAAACATAAAAGAAAAACCCACTCGGCCTATAAAAAATATGATTCTATTTTAGACTCATTCGAGGATTTTGCCCGCATCATGACCGAGCGTAAACAATTTAGCCACCTGGCCGAAGAACTTACACAATATGATTATGAAAAATGGGTAAAGGGCATACAGCACAGTGGCTATGCCAGCAGCCGCAAATGGGGGGTACAGGTTTTGGCCATTATACACAAATACCATTTAAACGACCTGGATAACACGCCCGACGAGGAACAACCAAAATTGGCGCAAAACAACCAGTAATACATTTTAAACGTATTTTTGGTTCATGATAGCAGCCGGGTACCGCAATTTACTTTACTTTTTATTTATTACCCTCGTTTTTTTTTGTTCTTGCTCGGCCCGCAAAAAGGCTGTCGGCAACAATAAAAACGTTCCCCCGGCTATCAGCAACAGCCAGGCTAACGACAATAACAAACAAATTCAAAAAGCCAACGCAACGGCAATAGCCGCCTTTAAACCCTATACCTCATTAACTTATATTGACCGTTTTAAAACCATTGCCATACAGGAAATGAATTTATACGGCATACCGGCCAGCATTACCCTGGCGCAGGGGCTGTTTGAATCGGGCAGCGGTAATGGCGAACTGGCCCGGGTTGCCAATAATCATTTCGGCATTAAATGCACTTCCGACTGGAAAGGAAGGAGCTATTATAAGGACGACGATGGCAAAAACGATTGCTTCAGGGTATATGACCACCCGGAAGATTCCTACCGCGACCATTCTGAATTTTTAAAAAGAAAGCGTTATGCCGCCTTGTTTGAACTGGATAAAAACGACTACCAGGGATGGGCAAATGGGTTAAGCACGGCGGGGTATGCTACCAATCCAAACTACGCGCAGTTATTGATAGGGGTGATACAGAAATACAACCTTGACCAATATGACCGCCCCGAAGGCGAAATTCAAAAAATTAAGCGCGAAGACAGGGTGCTTACACAAATTAACCAAAATATTGGCATCGCCATAAAAGACTCATTAGTTCAAAGCACACCTGTTGATAAATTATACACAGTAAAGCAGGGCGATACACTATATAACATATCTAAACGTTTTGCACTTACCGTTGACGAATTGAAGGCCCTGAATAACATGGCCGATAACAATATAAAAATTGGCCAGAAATTGGTTATAGCTAAATAGCTGTTAATATTTGTTAATTAATACCACCAAACTTTGGTAAACGGTTAGTTTTGGCTTTTATATGAAATTTTGGTTTGTTTTATTGTTGGTTTGCTTGTCTGTCAGGGGCTTTTCGCAGGAAAAATCTATCGCCGGCATTGTGTTTGATAAACTAAGCCAGGATCGTATTGCAAAAATAAATGTGGTGAATACAAACACCGGCCTGTCTGTATATAATAACCTGAATGGTGTTTTTACTATTGATGCCCAACCCGGCGATATTTTGATATTTAAACGGACGGAATACATTAGCGATACCATTAAGGTACAAAACTTTATACCCATAGCGGTTTACATGGCCCGGTCATCAATAACACTTAAAGAGGTTACGATAAGGGATACAGCACTTACACCCGAAAAGAAATTAGCGGCTACCAAACGCGAGTATAGTAAGGTATATGGCTCATTAGCCAACCATGACCTTTTGAGCATGCCATCATACGGAGGCGCCGGGTTAAGCATCGACGCTTTATACAATATATTTAGCCGCAGCGGCAAAAATGCCAAACGCCTGCGCGAGCGAATAGACCAGGATTACCACCAGGATGTAATAGACTACCGTTTTAACCGCACATTGGTACAAAACATTACCGGCTTAAAGGATAAGAAGCTGGTGGATTTTATGCAAAAATACAGGCCGGGCTATTTCTTTGTATTAAACGCTACCGACTATGAGTTTATAACATCAATAAAAACAAATTATAAAAGATATTTGCGCAACCCAAAGGCTTATACATTAGCGCCGTTACATGCTGCAAAAGAAGAAGAGGAGTAAAAGTAAAGTCGAATTAAACTAAATACCTGTTGAAAAATAAATTTTCCTTTAATTTGTGCATGTCAAAAACCGGATTGTTTTTTTTAGTGGTTTTTTCATGTGCCATATCTGTCAAAGCTCAAAAAACCGACTCGCTAAAAAAAGATAGCGTTAAAATAGATACAGCCCTGCTTAATAAATATCGCATTGACCCGCGTAAAAACGCGTTCCCGGTTATTGCGAGGCCAATTATTATTCAACCGGAGTATATACCCCTTACCATGCTTGACTATAAGGTTAGCTATTGGCATAAAACAATAACGTTTGCTTTAAACTTTAACCAATCGGCGTTTAGTAATAATTACAGTGCGGGTGGTGTAAACGCGGTGGCCCTGGGATCGAACTTTGATTTTAAAGCCGAATACAATAAAACGCCGTTTGATTATACAACCGAAACAAACCTGTTGTACGGCATATCAAAAAACAAAGGGCAGGGATCGCGCAAAACAAATGACCGGATATTTTTTGATAATAAAGTATCTTCACAAATATCCAAGCATTGGGCGTTTTTCGGGTCGTTAACTTTTGAATCGCAATTTGCTAAAGGGTTTCAATATGGATCTGGTACCGGGGCAACGGCAACACCCGACCTGCTAATTTCTGACTTTATGGCGCCGGGTTACCTTACAGAATCGCTGGGTTTGGAATATAAGCCCACCAAATTTTTCGACCTGCGTTTTGGTACCGGCACTGCCCGGCAAACTTTTGTCGTTGATACCACCATTTATCATAATATACCCGGTAATTATGGCGTTACCCCCGGCAAAACATTTAAAAACGACCTGGCCTTACAGGTGGTTGCCACTATTGATAAGGACCTGATGCCCAACCTGCACATTAATGCCCGTTACGCTTTATTTGTGCCTTATGGCGAGTCGCTGGGTTTTGTTACCCACCGCGTTGATGCCACATTGGTAGCCAAAGTAAACCGCCTGGTAAATGTTACCATAAACGGAACCTTCTTATATGATAAAACAACATCCCTTGAGCCTCAGGGGACGGAAGGGTTAGCGCTGGGGATCATTTATAAGTTTCCGTGATAATGTGAATGCTATATTTAAGTGTTAGGTGCCTAAACAAGCAGTAATAGAAACTATTTTATCGTTTTGGTGATGTCACCAAAACGATAAATCAAAAACACACATAATGGAAAAAGAAACGATATCTAAACTTACAAAGACATTTGAAGAATATGTTTATGAGAAAGATGGTGTCGAATTTTGGCTTGCCCGGGAATTACAGAAATTGTTGGGCTATACCGATTGGCGTAATTTTTTAAACGCGGTTGATAAAGCAAAAGAAAGTTGTAAAACCTTTGGAGAAAAGGCCTCAGATCATTTTGTTGATGTCAACAAAATGATACCAATGCCTAAAGGCGCAACAAAAGAAGTGCCTGATATAATGCTTACCCGTTATGCCTGCTACCTTACTGCGCAAAATGGCGACCCAAAAAAAGAACAAATTGCCTTTGCACAAAGCTATTTTGCCATTCAAACCCGTAAGCAGGAGTTATTGGAGCAGCATCTCCAACTGAAAGAACGATTACATGCAAGAGAAAAACTGTTGGCTGCCGAAACCGAGTTATCAAAAAACATTTATGAAAGAGGGGTTGACAATAAAGGTTTTGCCAATATCCGTAGTAAGGGAGACTGGGCTTTATTTGGCGGCAATAACACCAGTGCCATGAAACGTAAATTAGGCGTTTCTGAAAACAGGCCATTAGCTGATTTTTTACCCACTATAACTATTTCTGCTAAACAATTGGCTACTGAAATTACAAATTTCAATGTAAATAAAAACAATCTCAATGGTGAAAATAAAATCACCTATGAGCATGTAAAAAACAATCAAGATATAAGGGCTCTTTTGAGCAAAAGCGGCATAAAACCTGAGAATTTGCCTGTTGAAGAAGATATTAGGAAGTTGGAGTGCCGAGTAAAATCAGCCGATAATGAGATTGCCAGAAAAAAATTAAGATAATCACCGTTCAGGCTTCATAAAATGGCAGATAACAACTACATCTATAAGACTAAGCCAAATTATTTATTTATTTTACTTATGATAATAGGGGTTGTGTTTTGCGCTTTTATTGTTAACCTAGTGCTATCGTCAAACATGGTTGTACATGGTGTGAGTGAAAAAACAGGCCATTTAATAATTATCATTTTTATATGCTTTTTTGCATTGCTTGGCCTTGGTTGTTTGTTCATTGTTGTTGGTTTCAAAATGTTTTATCTAACTCATGATGAACTCATAATGAGCAGGCCTTTTTTATTTTATAAACGAAGTATTTCCCTTTTAGATATAGGAACCACGTCTGAAGCTGATGCAAGTATTAGTATATCCCGCGGCTTGAGTTATAAAAAAATGAATATCGGGCACAAAACAACAGTACTATTAAAATCAGGTAAAAAGATAGTAATAAGTAGCGTGGAGATATGGGGTTATAATATGTTGATGAAAAAATTGGACATGCAAATCAGAATAAATAAGGACCGTCACCATCAATATAAATAGTCTTTTAGCACTCCGAAAACCCTTTCCTTCAAATCGTTTCAAATCCTTAACTTTGCAGCCTTTAATTGAATAAGCATAATGTTTGAAAATTTATCGGATAAGTTAGACAGGGCGTTTAAAGTCCTGAAGGGACAGGGTACTATTACTGAAATAAACGTGGCCGAAACCATGAAGGAGATACGCAAAGCACTCCTTGATGCCGACGTTAACTATAAAACCGCCAAAACCTTTACAGATGATGTAAGGCAAAAGGCATTGGGTGCAAACGTATTAACTACCGTTTCGCCGGGGCAGTTGCTTACCAAGATCATGAACGATGAGCTTACCCAGCTGATGGGTGGGAGCACAGCGGAGATTGACCTAAAAGCATCGCCAACCATTATTTTAATTGCGGGCCTTAACGGTGCGGGTAAAACCACTTTTACCGGTAAACTGGCCCACTTTTTAAAGACTCAGAAAAACAAGAAGCCATTATTGGTGGCCGATGATATTTACCGCCCCGCGGCAATTGACCAGCTGGAGGTTTTGGGCGCGCAAATAGGTATCCCGGTGTATGCTAACCGCGAATCAAAAGACCCGGTTGCTATTGCGCGCGAAGGTATCGCGTTAGCTAAACAAAACGGGCATAACGTGGTGATCATTGATACCGCAGGACGTTTGGCTATTGATGAGGCCATGATGGTGGAGATTGAGCAGGTGAAAGCGGCTGTACAACCGCACGAGATTTTATTTGTTGTTGATGCCATGACCGGCCAGGATGCGGTAAACACGGCAAAGATATTTAACGACCGCCTTGATTTTACCGGTGTTGTATTAACCAAATTAGATGGCGATACCCGCGGCGGCGCGGCGCTTTCTATCAAATCTGTTGTTAATAAGCCTATTAAGTTTATTGGTACCGGCGAAAAGATGGAGGCGCTGGATATTTTCCACCCCGACCGTATGGCCTCCCGTATTTTGGGAATGGGCGATGTGGTATCGTTGGTTGAACGCGCCCAGCAGCAGTTTGACGAAAAGGAAGCTGCCGAACTGCAAAAGAAGATCCGCAAAAACAAGTTTGACTTTAACGATTTTTACAGCCAAATACAGCAGATCAAAAAAATGGGTAACATGAAAGATCTGATGGGCATGATACCCGGCGTTGGCAAAATGATGAAGGATGTGGAAGTGAGCGATGATGCTTTTAAAGGCATTGAAGCCATTATACAGTCAATGACGCCACATGAAAAAGAAAACCCTGATAGCATTAACCAAAGCCGCCGTACGCGCATAGCCAATGGATCGGGCACTAATTTGCAGGAAGTTAACCGCCTCATTAAACAGTTTGATGATATGCGCAAGGTAATGAAGCAGATGAGCAACCCGGCAGCCATGGCCAGCATGATGAAGCGGATGCCGAAAATGTAAAGGGATTTCGGAAGTCGGATTTTCGATTTCGGATTTGGGCGGTTTAAGATAAATGTTCGTATCTTCCTTTTTTGAATAATAGATATGGAAAAAAACAGCCCGGTATTCCCGCGCGTCATTGCGAGGAACGAAGCAATCTCTGCACAGATAGGGCGTGCAGGCGCTTTTCGCTTTGCCAGGTATAGTTCAGAGATTGCTTCGTTCCTCGCAATGACGCTTCTGTTATTTTGTCTTTCCACCCAGGCCCAAGTCCCCGGCTCACCTATTGATGTGCAGCATTATACCTTTGCCCTTCAGCTAAATGATGAAAACAATAACATCAAAGGCGAGGCAACAATAGCCGTTAAGTTTTTAAAGGACGTAAGCACCTTTCAGCTAAACTTAGTTAAAAAAAACAGCAAGGATAAGGGGATGCTGGTTTCTGCAATAAAGGAAAATGGCAAAGAAGTTCGGTTTGTGCAGGATAGCGATGTGGTAAATATCAATACTACTGCAAAAACCAATAGCCTGCATAGTTTTATCATCACCTACTCGGGTGTCCCGGCTGATGGGCTCATCATATCGACCAATAAATTTGGCCACCGTACTTTTTTTGGCGATAACTGGCCCAACCGCGCCCATAACTGGCTGCCTTGTGTGGATGATCCTGCGGATAAAGCTTCACTTGATTTTATTGTTACCGCACCAGCACATTACCAGGTGGTAGCCAACGGCTTAAAAACAGAAGAAAAGGAACTGCCCAATAATCAAAAATTAACCCACTGGAAAGAAACCGCTTTACTGCCCCCCAAAGTGATGGTAATAGGCGTAGCAGATTTTGCCATTGATAAAGCCGGCGACCCGGATGGCATACCTGTTTATACTTATGTTTTTCCGGAGAACAAGGAAATCGGCTTTAAAAGCTATGCCATCGCGAAAGAAATATTGCCCTTTTATATTTCGAAGATTGGCCCTTATGCTTATAAAAAGTTAGCCAATGTACAATCAAAAACCATATTTGGCGGGATGGAAAATGCCGGCGCTATTTTCTATTTTGAAAACTCGGTAGGCGACAAAGGCATTGAAGAGCTAATGGCGCATGAAATTGCCCACCAATGGTTTGGCGATGCCGCCAGCGAAAAAAGCTGGCAAAACCTATGGTTAAGCGAGGGCTTTGCGACCTATATGACCAATTACTATTTAGAAAACAAGTACGGCATTGATACGCTCAAGAAACGCATGATAACCGACCGGCGCACCGTATTATCGTTTGAAAGGCGGCGGCTAACTCCTGTTGTTGATACTACGGTAAAAAGCAACTATATGGTGCTGCTAAACGCCAATAGCTATCAAAAGGGCGGCTGGGTACTGCACATGCTGCGCCGTAAATTGGGCGATGTGGTTTTTTGGAAAGGCATCAGTAATTATTTTGCGAAATACAACGGCGGCAATGCCAATACCGATGACCTGCGCAAAGTTATGGAGCAAACCAGCGGACAAAATTTACAGCAATTTTTTAAACAATGGCTTTTTACCGCGGGACACCCGCAATTAGCCATCAACTGGAAATACGACGCGGTTAAAGGCGCTGTGAGCATACAGGTAGATCAAAAACAAAACACCCTATATGATTTTCAGCTGGAGATTTCCATTGGCGGCCAAAAACACAACCTGCTGATAAAAGATAAAACAACCACAATTGAATTCGCAACACCTGCAAACCCGGCGTCTGTTATACCTGATCCGGATGTAAACCTGCTGGCATCGTTTACAGTAACCAATACCCAATTGTAGTATTTAAGTGATATAAAAGTTTTTTATTGATTAATTGTATTTTAGTTTTGTAAATTCAAGTAAAAAACATATATTGTTCTGTAATTTAATTTATTTCAAAACAATATACTTTTATTTTGCGTTTTACGTTTATGTAATTAAACCAGTAAACCCGGTACCTCCCCTAATACCGGCATTATTAACCTTTAAACACTTAAGCCATGTTAAAATCTTATCAATCCATTTATGTAATAGTTTACAGGTGGAGCTTTAAAAATTTTGGTCCGGGTCGTTTACCTCAGTTTAAATCGCTGTTTAATGTGAGTTTTTTACTCATCATTTTGCTTACCAACGCCATGCTGTTTACCGAGCTTATGGTTAAAATGCGCTGGGTTACGCCCAATTCGTACTTCGCAACCATAATTCTTTTTGGCGCGGTATTTTTCCTCCTATTGAACCACCTTATACTATTAAATAATAAATGGGTTAAAAGGTTAAATTACAACCTATCCTACATCAGTAAACACAATCCAACTACATGGTCGGTGGTTTTGCTTGTGAATGTAATTATTACCTGCGGCTTTGTTATTTCGATGGTTTAACCGGGCTTTTAAGGCACAGCTTTATTGTTTTTGCAAATAAATCAAGGCGACAAATATTTGTCACCTTGATTATTTAATGCCGGCCGAATTGAACTTTAGCCTTTTTGATTCAACACTTTTTTCTCACCCCAAATAAATTATATACCTTACGCTATCAAACTTTATTATAGTGTTAGTTAAAACTTTTGGAAGCGCGGTTTACGGTATTGAAGCAATTACCATTACGGTTGAGGTAAATATAAGTGGCGGGAATATATTTTATGCCATTGTTGGCCTGCCCGATAACGCAGTACGCGAGTCGTGGCAAAGAATTGAATCGGCTTTAACAAACAACAGTTTTCGTATGCCCCGCCAGCGCATTATTGTAAATATGGCGCCCGCCGATATAAAAAAAGAAGGCTCGTCGTATGATCTTACCATTGCCACCGCCATACTTGCCGCCTCCAATCAAATTGATCCCGAGCAGTTAGACAAGTACCTCATCATGGGCGAACTGTCGCTGGATGGCGGCCTGCAACCCATAAAAGGTGCTTTATCCATTGCTATACAAGCCAGAAAGGACGGATTTAAAGGGTTTATTCTGCCCAAACAAAACGCGCGCGAAGCCGCTATTGTAAATGACCTGGAAGTTTACGGCGTAGAGAGCATTACGGAAGTCGCCGGTTTTTTTAATGGCGATATGCAGCTTTCGCAGGAAGTTGTAAATACCCGCGAAGAATTTTACAATAGCCTTTGCAATTACGACAGCGACTTTAGCGAGGTAAAAGGCCAGGAAAACATTAAACGCGCCTTAGAAATTGCCGCAGCGGGTGGCCATAATGTGATATTGATAGGGCCGCCGGGCGCGGGTAAAACCATGCTGGCCCGCAGGCTACCTTCTATTTTGCCGCCGCTGAGTTTATATGAATCGTTAGAGACCACTAAGATACATTCAGTCGCCGGTAAGCTTTCCGCAGCGGACGCGCTGGTAACTATCCGCCCGTTCAGGTCACCTCACCATACTATTAGCGATGTGGCTTTAGTTGGCGGCGGTGGCAACCCGCAGCCGGGCGAGATATCGCTGGCGCATAACGGGGTACTGTTTTTAGATGAACTGCCCGAGTTTAAACGCTCGGCATTAGAGGTAATGCGGCAACCACTGGAAGAACGAAAAGTAACCATATCCCGCGCTAAGTTTTCGGTTGATTACCCAAGCAGCTTTATGCTGGTAGCAAGTATGAACCCATGCCCCTGCGGTTATTACAACCACCCGGAGAAGGAATGTATTTGTCCACCGGGCATGGTGCAAAAGTACCTGAGCAAAATATCCGGGCCGCTGCTGGACCGTATTGACCTGCATGTAGAAGTAACGCCGGTTAACTTTAGTGAACTGGCATCCGACCGTTTAGCCGAAAAAAGCGAACATATCCGCGAACGCGTAATCAAAGCGCGCGATGTGCAAATAGCCCGCTTTGGTACGCGGCCCGACTTACATGCCAATGCCCAAATGAGCCCGCAAATGGTACGCGACCTATGCAAAATAAGCGCGGCGGGCCAAACCCTGCTCAAAAAAGCCATGGAAAAGCTGGGCCTGTCTGCCCGGGCCTATGACCGCATACTCAAAGTATCCCGCACCATTGCCGATCTGGCCGGCAGCGAAGATATTCAAATTGAGCATTTAGCCGAAGCTATACAGTTTAGGAGTTTGGATAGAGAAGGGTGGGCCGGGTAGGTTTTAATAATGAATGTCAAACTTTGAAGTGATTTGGTATTCATCGTTTTAGTAATTTCAGTTGTACGGTGTTTTCGTACAACTGAAAGAGAATATTAACAGGTTTGGATTTGCTCTATGATTTCTTTTTAGAATCAATACTAACTTTGTTATCGGTTACTATTGCCAATTAATTATTTTTGATTTTATCTGTTGCTAATTTTTAGTTATGCTCATTAACACTTCTATAATTTCAGACATAAAAGGTATTATCAATACCTCCCGGGATAAAGCAATTCATGCAGTTGACACCGAGCGGGTGCTGATGTACTGGAATATAGGTTTCAGAATTTTTGAAGAAGAGCAGCAAGGAAAAGACCGCGCTGATTATGGAACTCAGTTAATAAAAACCATTTCAGAACAATTACAGCCTGAATTTGGTAGCGGATTCTCTTATAGACAACTCAACTGGTATCGTCAGTTTTATAGAACATTCCCAATTGTGTCCGCACTGCGGACACAATTGAGCTGGACTCATTACAAATTGCTTTTAGGCATTGACAATCCGGATAAAAGAGAGTTTTATATAGCTGAATCAATAAAAAACAACTGGTCTGCACGCCAACTGGAAAGGCAAATTGACAGTAGCCTGTTTGAACGGCTTTTGTTAAGCAACGATAAGGAAGCGGTATTGGCCGTAGCGAAGGGCGAACAACAGCCATCAGCGGCAAAACAAATCATTAAAGACCCTATGTACCTGGAGTTTTTAGGCTTAAAGCGAGAAGCTGCTTATTATGAAAAGGAGTTAGAAGGTGCCATCATTACACATTTACAAGATTTTTTATTGGAATTAGGTAATGGATTTTCTTTCGTAGCCAGGCAAAAGCGCATACATCTTGATGGCGATGATTTTTATATCGACCTCGTATTCTATAACCGTCTGCTTCAATGTTTTGTGCTGATAGACCTCAAAACACAAAAGTTAACCCATGCCGATGTAGGACAAATGCAGATGTATGTAAATTACTATGACCGTATAGAAAAACTTCCGGCCGAAAATCCGACCATTGGCATACTGCTCTGTGCCAGAAAAAATGACGCTGTTGTAAAGTTTACCCTGCCCGAAAACAATAAAAATATTATCGCCAGCCGTTACCAATTATATTTGCCTACAGAACAGCAACTGATTGAAGAAATGAAAAAAGAGATGGAAGACAGGTAAGCCGCATTCTCACATTTCCCGCTGTTTGTGTCTTCACAAACAGCAAGTGAGTAGTTGCCTATACTGACGCAGCCAACGGGGCACTGTATCCTCATCCCCTAAAAATAACAATTCCTCGTTTTATCCTTATACCCATTGCTTTTTAGCAGGAAGCTGATGGATATTTCGTGTGAGCCGTAGCCGTATTGACCCAGCTTGCTTAACGAGTAATCAAATGAATAGCCTACCCTAAAGGTTTCGCTCACAAA
>JABDBT010000052.1 GCA_013288465.1 Bacteroidota bacterium
GCGTTATAAGCCACTATCAGCATACCGTTAATTAAGTAAACACGCAAGGTCATATTTTTAAGATTTAAGTGTTTTTACAACTATTTCTCCTTTAATATGTTCTGCATAGGTATTCAGTATATAAACTTATGCACAAAAAATCGAATTTTTATATAATTGCTGTAATTACCTTATTAATTGCAGGTTGTAAAGGCAAAACTACCCCTGCAACAGCAGATACGATATACAGCGAAAGTTTAGCTTACAGCATAAAACCCAAAGGCCCCGCGCCCGCATGGGCACCCAATATGAAGCCGCAGATGCAGGCCGTTATTGAAAAACTGCAAAGCTACGGCGACCAGCCAATTGAAACATTGGGGCCGGGCCGGGCGCGTAAAAACCATACCCCTGCTGATGCGGTGAAAGACCTGCTAAAGGAAAACCATATCGCCATACCCGCATACCCGGTTGATACTACAGGTAAAGATATCCCCGCAGCATGGGGCACTATCCACTTGCGTATTTATACGCCTAAAATAGGGAAAGGCCCGTTCCCGGTGATTGTTTATTACCATGGCGGCGGTTTTGTAATAGCCGGTATTAATGCTTATGACGCTTCGGCAAGTATATTAGCTGAAAAGGTGGGTGCTATAGTGGT
This sequence comes from Bacteroidota bacterium, assembly GCA_013288465.1. The sequence continues at coordinate 638 of JABDBT010000052.1, forward strand.
ATCCGTGGGTTATCGGTTAGCACCGCAGTATAAATTCCCGTATGCGCATAATGACGCGTTCCAGGCTTATGAATGGGTGCTTAAAAACGCGCCGGTTATTAACGGCGATCCCACAAAAATTGCTGTAGCGGGCGAAAGCGCCGGGGGCAACCTGGCTATGACCACAGCAATTAAAGCACGCGATAAAAAGATAAAACCGCCCACAGCCATCGTAGCTATTTACCCGGTAGCGGGTGCGGATATGAACACGCCGTCATACCAAAAATATGCCGATGCCATACCTCTAAATAAACCCATGATGGTTTGGTTTGTAAAAAAATACCTGAGCAAACCGGCGGAAGCTAAAGACCCGCTTATAAACCTGGTTGCCGATGATTTAACAGGCTTGCCTCCAACTATCCTAATCACCGCCGAAATTGATCCCCTGCAAGCTGAAGGGCTCAAGTTAGTTGATAAACTAAAAGCCGATGGTGTTACCGTTTACAGTAAAAACTACAACGGCGTAACTCACGAGTTTTTTGGCATGGGCGCTGTTGTGCCCGAGGCCAAGGATGCGGAGTTGTTTGCAACGGATATGCTTAAAAAGGCATTTGGAATGAAGTAATGAAACACATACCAACCGTTGCTTGTGTCCTCACAAGCAACTACGTGTTTGATGTTTGTGAAGACACAAACATCGGAGTAAAAAACTTCGCAAGTTTATCAGTATTGCCGTACTTTGGTACTAATGCAAAGCTCAATACCTAAATTCAACAAAACCCGCATAGCCCCAACCCCAAGCGGTTTTTTACACCTGGGCAATGTACTGTCATTTGCCCTCACCGCCGGTTTAGCCAAAAAAACAGGCGCGAAAATATTGCTGCGGATAGACGACCTTGACCGCGAACGGGCAAATAAACTATACGTACAGGACATTTTTGATACGCTTAATTTTTTAGAGATACCCTGGGATGAGGGCCCGCGCAACCTGCATGAATTTGAAACCATATATTCGCAGGCACACCGTATGGATATTTACGATGGCTTTTTACAGCAATTAAAGCAAAGTGGTGAAATATTTGCCTGCACTTGTTCGCGAACGCAAATACATGCCTGCAACTGCCATAACAGTTCAATTCCGCTCGATACACCAAACGCCAGCTGGCGCTTGCGTACAAACCGCGAAAAGGAACTATCAATTAAAACCCTAAACCACGGAATTGTAAAAACTACGCTGCCGGATGAAATGAAGGATTTTATGGTGAAAAAGAAAGACGGTTACCCATCCTACCAATTAGCTTCATTAGCAGACGACCTTCACTACGGCATTGACCTGGTAGTACGCGGCCAGGACCTTTGGCCCTCAACCATAGCGCAACATTTCCTTGCCGAAGCACTACAGAAAACTGATTTTCAAAAAATTACCTTTCATCATCACCCGCTGTTAATGGCGAATGGCGAAAAACTATCCAAATCAGCCGGGGATACTTCTATACAATACCTGCGCGGGCAGGGTAAAAGTGCGGCGGATGTTTATGGGGAGATTGGGAGGATGATGGAAATTAAGGAAACAGTTAATCATTGGCAGCAATTGTCTGAATCACAGATTAAACTGCTTTTTTGATTCACCTGATTATACTAAACTGATAGGAATCCCCTCATCCATTAATCCAACGAATCATGGTTCAGACAAACAAAAAGGGCACGATCCTAAAACCATGCCCTTCGCTTTATGCTTTTACCTTTATGCTTTCGGTTTAATACCTGTAGTACTCCGGTTTAAACGGACCAGCAACCGGTACGCCGATATAATCAGCTTGGTTTTGATCAAGCTCTTCCAGTTCAACGCCAATTTTGGCTAAGTGTAAACGGGCCACTTTTTCGTCTAAATGTTTTGGCAAGGTATAAACTTTGTTTTCGTAGTTATCACTATTTGCCCAAAGCTCTAATTGTGCCAAAGTTTGGTTTGTAAATGAGTTGCTCATTACAAAACTTGGGTGGCCTGTAGCACAACCTAAGTTTACTAAACGGCCTTCGGCCAGCACAATAACATCTTTACCGTTAATGGTATATTTATCAACCTGTGGTTTAATTTCAATTTTTGTATTGCCATAAGCGCTGTTTAACCAGGCCATGTCAATTTCGTTATCAAAGTGGCCAATGTTGCAAACAATAGCTTTGTCCTTCAATTTACGGAAATGCTCTTCGCGAACAATATTTAGGTTACCGGTAGCGGTTACCACAATATCAGCCTCAGCAATAGCGGTCGAAAGTTTCTTCACTTCAAAACCTTCCATGGCAGCTTGTAAAGCACAGATAGGGTCAATTTCGGTTACAATAACACGTACACCCGCGTTACGCAATGAATCGGCCGAGCCTTTACCCACATCACCATATCCGCAAACAACACCAACTTTACCGGCCATCATTACATCGGTAGCGCGACGGATCGCGTCAACCAATGATTCACGGCAGCCATATTTATTATCAAATTTTGATTTGGTAACCGAGTCGTTAACGTTAATAGCCGGAACAGCTAAAGTACCGTTCTTCATACGCTCATATAAACGGTGAACACCGGTAGTGGTTTCTTCTGATAAGCCTTTGATACCGGCAACCAGTTCAGGATAACGGTCAAATACCATATTGGTCAAATCGCCGCCATCATCCAATATCATGTTTAATGGTTTGCGGTCTTCGCCAAAAAATAAAGTTTGCTCAATACACCAGTCAAAATCAGGTTCGTTAAGGCCTTTCCAGGCATAAACCGAAACACCTGCGGCAGCAATAGCGGCAGCGGCATGATCTTGTGTTGAAAATATATTACATGACGACCAGGTAACTTCGGCACCCAGCTCAACTAAAGTTTCAATTAAAACCGCGGTTTGGATGGTCATGTGTAAACAACCGGCAATGCGCGCGCCTTTTAAGGCTTTTGACGGGCCGTATTCTTTACGCAGGGCCATTAAGCCCGGCATTTCTGCTTCGGCTAATTCAATTTCTTTGCGCCCCCACTCGGCCAATGAAATATCTTTTACTTTGTATTTGGTGTAAGTTTCTACTGTTGACGACATAACATATTTTTTTGAGCTGCAAATTTAGCCTAAAATGTGATGAAAATAAAATTTAAGTTTTTTGGAGAAGGGGGAGTACGCATTAAAAATATAAAACTCTTCCCAGCCCTCTTTGTGCGAAGCAAAGAGAGGGACGACCAGCGTAGCGTAGTCGGGGTGAGTTGTCGCCGAAAATGCATTGGCAGTAACGCCGCTCGGCGAGGACTCACCCGGTCATCGCTAAGTCGCTCGACCACCCTCTCTCCGCTTCGCGTATAGAGGGTAAAAACCGCCAAATTATTTTAATGCGTTAGCCTGTTTTAAGAATGCATTTAGTCTTAAGCCAAATCATCTAATGACTAACGGCTCCGGACTTATTACTCCTTTCCCATCAAAAGGCTGCCATTATAAACAGCGCCGGTTTCAACAGATAGGGAGCCGGTTTTTATATCACCGTTAATTTTCCCGGTGCTTCTTATTTCAAGCGAATGGACGTTCAGGTTGCCGGTAACTGTACCATACACAACCATTTCTTTGGTGGTTACATTGCCCGTTATAACTCCGGTTTCGCCAAGTATCAATCCTTCGTCAATGTTGACATCGCCGTTTACCTGCCCGTCAACACGGGCAAACGCCGGGGCTTTAAGGCTACCTTCTAAGACAGCTCCTTCACTTATAACGGTTGATATGGCCTGGAGATCAAGCGCGGTTTTGTTTTTTTTCGAAAAAGCACCCATTGTGTAGGCAGGTAAATGTTAGGTATAGATTAGCTGTTTAATGTCAGAAATTTTACAGGGTTTATAGGCTTCCCGTTTTTACGCACTTCATAATGTAAATGCGCGCCTGTTGAATGCCCGGTTGAGCCAACCGCGCCAATTTTTTGGCCTACAGTTACTTCCTGCCCCACCCTTACACCGATGCGTGAAAGGTGCCCGTAAAGGGTTTCAAAATCATTGGTATGCTGTATGCGGATGCAATTGCCGTAACCGTTTGACCACCCCGCAAAAACAACCCGGCCGTTGGCAGTGCATTTAACCTCATCACCTGTTCTGCCCTTAAAATCAATACCCGGGTGGTATTCTGCGTGGTCTGAATCAAATGGATCACTTCTATAACCAAAAAAAGAGGTCATTGCGCTTACCCGGGGATAGCCCATAGGTGTAAAGGCTACGGTATTTACCAACTTGGTCAAATAATCGTTATAGGCCATATACACTTCTTTGTCGGTAAGTTTTGCCCCTTCGGCATTGGCATCGCCACCTATTGCTTTTGTTGAAAAACCTTTGAGTCCGCGTTTCCTTAAATAATCATTTATGTTTTTCAGCTTGCCTTCAATAGCCTGTACATAAGTTTGGGCTTCGTGCTTATCTTCAACTTTGGCAATATTTTGAGGGACATCGCCTTTTAGCTTAACTATTTGCGCTATCAATTGCTGTTTTTCCTGCTCTTGTTGCTGATTACGGTATTGTAACAGGATAATGGAACCCACCAAAAATATAATTACCGATGCAATAGATACCGCGTAATGTTTAAGCCTGTTTATATGTTTGGTTTTTATCTGAAGCGTTTTTGCACCTTGTTTGTTCTTGTCTAAAATAACAATAGTACTAACGTCTTTGGGGTTCAACTTCATATACTGTTTAATATTAAGGGGACGCAATTTAAAAAATACCTTTAACAAATCAACAGTATTTTAACTAATAAATTGTTTGTAAAATAAAAATTACTTTTTTTGAAATGCTTTCGGTTGTACGTTTTTTAGCTGTTGTTTGTTTCAAATGAAATTAAAGAAGGCTGCACCGTTTCGAATTTGTTTAATTGTGGACAGTGCCAGGAGTTCGTTTTTAGAGACTATCGCCTGTTTTACCCTATCCTCCTCCTTTCCCTATTCTATGGAAAGGTATCGCACAAGGCCCGTTTTTATATTTTTCAGATCAAAGCCATCTGCAAAACGCTTAAAAGCGATTTCCCCGGTTGGGGGGGGGGCGAAAGGAAGGGGTTTATCGTCAGCAGATTGTTATTATTCTGGTTTTTAGCCGTTAACTGTTAATCATTTCCTATTTTTGTACCGTAATTTTAGAAAAGACACGATATGTATCCTGAATATTTAGTTGCCCCAATGCGGGAAGATTTGACCAAAGTTGGTTTTGAAGAGTTGAAAGACGCGGATGCTGTAAAAAGTGCTATTGAAAGCGAAGGCACCGTATTTGTTATGGTAAATTCGGTTTGCGGCTGCGCTGCAGCTAACGCGCGCCCGGCAGCAAAATTAGCCGCCCAAAGTGCAAAACATCCTGATAAACTGGTAACCGTTTTTGCCGGCATGGAAAAAGATGCTGTTGATACCGCACGTAATTATATGTTGCCTTACCCTCCGTCATCGCCATCAATGGCTTTGTTTAAAGACGGTAAATTGGTTCATATTATTGAGCGCCATCAAATTGAAGGCCGCCCCGCACAAATGATTGCCGACAACCTGATTGGCGCGTTTGAGCAATACTGCTAATTTGAGCTGAAAGTTTAAAGCAAAAAGCTGAAAGGAATTAATATTCTTTTCAGCTTTTTGCTTTACATGCACATGTGTTGGTTGCGCCCGCAAAACCGCTTGTTAAAATGTATTCATTGCTGATATTTTCCGATCCCAACTAATCTCTAATCTCCAATTAACCTCTACCCTACAACCTCCTCAACTTAATACTCCTGTAGTTTACTGTGCAGCCATGATCCTGCAACAGGATATAGCCATCTTTTGACTCGCCAAAGTTTGGTACATTTTTAAATTTACTAAGGGCTACCGCCGCTTTAAACGCTGCCGAGCCGCGCTCATATTCCAATATTTTTACGCCGTTTAAATAATGCACTACATGATTGTTGGGATATACCACAATGCGCCCTGTGTTCCACGCGCCCATTGGCATCTCATAGCGGGGCTGTTTGCTGGCCGGTAAAATATCATATAATGACCCCATCTTACGGTCGCCATCGTGGCCTAATTTAGCATCCGGGTGCTTGTCATCATCCAGTACCTGGTATTCCAACCCTAATGCAGCCCCTGTTGTCCCATCAGCTAAAGTGACAAAATATTTTACCCCGCTATTGGCTATCGGCGTCATTTTAAACTCGAACGAAAGATCGAATGCAGCATATCTATCATTGGTAATAATATCGCCGCCAGTTGGGCCGTCTCCCCCCTCTTTCCCAATAACTGACAGGCAACCATTGCTAATATCCCAGCCTTTAACAGGGAAGTCCATGTTTTTAACGCTGCGCCAGCCCTGCGACGTTTTACCGTCAAACAGCAGTTTCCAACCTTCGGCTTTTTCGTACCCGTTTAGCGCATTAGGCGTTAAATTAACAACGTATATGTTTTTAGCGAACGCTGCGGGCATGATGCCGGTAGTTTTGATCTGTATGTTTTTAAAATATACCTTTTCGCCAGCATCTTCCTGTTTTTGTACGGCATGTACTTGCAAGCCGATAAAGCCTTTACTGTCGAGCGTGTCAACTACATAAGCAGTGGCTATGCCGTTTACCCATGTTTTGGTTTCGTTGCCAACACACTCCATTTTGATATGATTGTATTCGCCTACTTTAAAAGCGTCTTTTGCCTGCTCATGCAGGTCGAGCGGATAAAGCCAACTCCTGCGGCCTTCGTCATAAATGCCGCCGCTCCATTTACGGTCCGAAGGGTCTATTTCAAATTGTTTGCCATATACCAGCCCTTTGCCGTTGTGCCCTGCAGGGTCAAAATGGCTGCGCAACTGCACGCCCGAATTACTATGAGGGTTATCGATTTTCACATCCATCTCCAGCACAAAATCACCATACTCATTATCTGTTACCAAAAAAGTATTGCCCGAGTTTGCTACCGTTGTCCCAACTATATTGCCGTTTTCAACTTTATAATCGGCAGTGCCTGCAAGTCGTTTCCAGCCATTTAAGGTTTTGCCATCAAACAGGCTTTTATAGCCGGGCTTAATTTGCGCCGAAGCAATTTGACAACAAAAAGAAGTAAAAGCAATACCTATCAGGGCATGGATGATTTTAATTTTCATGATCTTATTGGTTGATGTTTATTGGTTGGTAAATATACTATCCTCCATTTATTAACCAATGCTGTTGTTGTATAAATTATCCATAAAAACTTCTTACTTTGGCTATTATATTCAACTTATCCTTCCCAAAATGAAAAAGTTTTACTTTGTATTTCTGTTGTTTTTAGCGCAATGCGCGTTAGCTCAAAAAACCTATATCCAATGCGGAAAGCTCATTGATGGCATTGCAAACACGGTGCAAAACCAGGTTACTATCATAGTTGAAGGCAATATAATTACGGGCATACAGCAGGGGTATGCCAAAGGCGGGGCGGGCGATAAAGTGATAGACCTGCAAGGCAAAACGGTAATGCCCGGCCTTATTGATTGCCATGTACACCTGGAGCATCAAGGCAGTAAAACCTCCAGGATAGACGAATTTACAATGACAGATGCCGATGTAGCTTACCAGGCTGCCATTTATGCAAAAAGAACGCTTATGGCGGGTTTTACTACTGTACGTGATTTGGGCGGTAGCGGTGTAAACATCAGTTTACGCAAAGCTATAGCACATGGTTTGGTTGACGGCCCGCGCATGATCACTGCCGGCAGGGCTATCTCTTCAAGCGGCGGCCACATGGATGGTTCTGTTGGCTTTCGTGATGATGTATTTAACCACAAATTCGGGCCGGATGATGGTGTTGCCGATGGCAGGGACGAACTGGTTAAAGCTGTACGCTTACAAATTAAACGCGGATCGGACGTGATAAAGATAGCCTCGACTGGTGGGGTACTGGATCTGAGCGAAAATGGCTCGGGGGCCAACTTTACCATCGACGAAATAAAAGCGGTGGTTGAAACCGCTAAAGATTATGGCTTAAAAGTAGCTTGCCACGCGCATGGCGCCGAGGGTATCCGCAGGGCCATATTAGGCGGCGTTGCTTCTATTGAACATGGCACCTTTATGAATGATGAGGATATGGAACTGGCCAAAAAATACGGAACCTATTACGTGCCTACCATCATAGCGGGAAAATCAGTTGCCGATTCGGCCCAAATAAAAGGATTTTTCCCGCCGGTTATCGCCCGCAAAGCCATGGAAGTAGGCCCGCAAATACAGCAAACTTTTGCTAAAGCCTACAAAGCCGGGGTAAAAATAGCCTTTGGGACTGATGCCGGGGTTTACGCTCATGGCAAAAATTATATGGAATTTCAATACATGGTTGAAGCCGGTATGCCCCCAATGGAAGCTATAAAAGCCGCCACCACCAGCGCTGCCGATCTGCTGGGCATCAGCCAAAAAACAGGCAGCATCAGCAAAGGAAAATTTGCAGACATTATAGCCGTTGACGGCAACCCGCTGGATGATATCAAAACCATGAAAAATGTAAGTTTTGTAATGAAGGAAGGGAAGGTTTATTAGTGAGGAGGTTGATTGAGTTGATTAAGTGAGTGGTTGAGTGGGTTAAAATAACTATTCACTTAATCAACCCAATCTAACTTAATCAACTAACCATCTAATTATCCTTCACAAAACGTAACGAATAAGCGTAAGGATTAAGGTTATAGTCAATGCCTGCAAAATAGGGCATGTTGCTTTGGCCAACACCCACACCATCATCTGTAATTGCAAAAAAGTAATTGTAAGTTGAGGTTTGGCCGCCGCTTACAATTGTGCCGGTGGTTGATGTTAAAAATATAGCGTTTATCTGGGTATTAACAACTAATTTGTTGGTCACATCATATTCGCCACCCGGAAACGCGCTAAAGCCCGAAGCGCTTGTTGCTCCCAGGAAAAGCCATTTTGTACTGTCTGATAAGGCCCGGGCAGCATTTTGGTCGCCTACAAAATCGCCAGCCGCGTTTTTAGTGGTTGTATAATTAGATAACAGCGTATTATAATCGGCCCGTGTTGGTATGCGCCATCCTGTGGGTAAAGTAATTAGCATAGCCTGGGCTAATGTATAATAATTACCGTAAGTAACATCGGCTATGGTTAATGATCCACCTGCGCCCTGGTAATTAAAGCTTGTCCAGGTTTGGCTGCCAATTATTATTGTGGGGTAGTTATTAGCAATAATAGTGACACTTCCTGTTTTAGTAGCGGGTGCCGGTGTGCTTTTTTTTGAGCAGGAGCTCAACAGCAATACTGCCAGCAAAGCAGTTAATAATAATGGCTTCATAATTATAGGGGTTTATTGATCTGCGATTTACAACGATTTATTCTGCAATCGATTGCGTATTGTAAAAATAAATAGTTTAGTGCCATATTTTAAAATAAAGCTTAAGGCAAAATGTAACATCCCGGTTACTTTGTTAGTCTTAATTTGAATAAAAACACTTAATTTCGTTATAACTTAATCCATTATTTATGAAAAAACTTTCCGCAATTTTTTGCGCTGCTTTGTTTATGGGGGCCGGTTTCGCTCCTGCCACAGCCCAGCAACAAGCCAATGCCGCCGACTCCCTGTTAAAAATATACAGGGCAACCCCGCCTAAGATCAATGACCTTATCCATACCAAATTAGACGTGCGTTTTGATTATAAAAAACGCTACATGTATGGTAAAGAGTGGGTAACCTTAAAACCACACTTTTATCCAACCGATACGCTAAGGCTGGATGCTAAGGGCATGGACATTAAAACCCTGGCTGTTGTAAAAAACGGAAAAAACATTCCGCTGAAATTTAGTTATGATAGCCTTACGCTGGCCATACATTTAGACAAAGTGTATCACAATAATGAAAATTATACCATTTATATTGATTACACCAGCAAGCCAAATGAGCTAAAAGTAAAAGGCAGCGCCGCCATAAACGATGCTAAGGGCTTGTACTTTATTAATCCGGATGGTACTGAAAAGGGCAAACCTACCCAGATATGGACACAAGGCGAAACCGAAAGCTCGTCAGCATGGTTCCCTACTATTGATAAACCCGAACAAAAAACCACCGACGAGATCAGCATGACCGTGCCGGCTAAATACGTTACTTTATCAAACGGGCGCCTGGCTTCGCAAAAAAACAATGCCGACGGCACCCGCACCGATACCTGGAAAATGGAGCTGCCCCACTCGCCCTATTTATTTATGATGGCAGTGGGCGATTTCAAAATATTCCATGATAAATGGCGCAATAAAGAAGTAAATTATTACCTGGAGCCTAAATACGCCCCCTATGCTAAAGAGATATTTGGGATGACGCCCGAACTGATCGAGTTTTATTCAACAACCTTAGGGGTTGATTTCCCCTGGAACAAATATTCGCAAATTGTAGTGCGCGATTATGTGAGCGGCGCGATGGAAAACACCACCGCAACCCTGCATGGCGAATATGTACAGGGCACACACCGCGAGTTGATTGATGCCTATTATAATGATGGCCGCAGTACCATAGCACATGAGCTGTTTCACCAATGGTTTGGCGATTATGTAACTGCCGAAAGCTGGAGCAATTTAACCGTTAATGAATCATTTGCTGATTTCAGCGAAATGCTTTGGGCCGAACATAAATATGGCAAAGATGAAGCCGATGCCCATAGCTACACCGCTATGTTAAATTATTTAAGAAATCCTGAAAACGCGACAAAAAATCTGGTGCGTTTTCATTATGATGATAAAGAGGATGTGTTTGATGTAGTAACCTACCAAAAAGGTGGCCGCATATTAAATATGCTGCGCAACTACCTGGGCGATGCCGCATTTTTTAAAGGCCTGAATATTTACCTTAAAACCAACGCTTTTAAAACCGGCGAAGCACAACAACTACGCTTAGCATTGGAAGATGCCAGCGGGCTCGACCTGAACTGGTATTTTAACCAATGGTATTATGGTGCGGGCAACCCTGCGCTAAAGATCAGCTATAAATGGGATGAGGGCGCTAAAACCGAAACCGTTTACCTGGAGCAAACCCAAACCGGCCAAACATTTATTTTGCCCTTCGCGGTTGATATTTATGCCGGTGGTAAAAAAGAACGCCATAAAGTTTGGATGCGTGATAAAGCAGATACCCTAACTTTCCACGCCGAAACAAAACCCGAACTGGTAAACGTAGATGGCGATAAAATACTGCTTGCCGATAAAAAGGATAGCAAAACATTGAACGAGTACATATTTCAATATTTTAACGCGCCTTTATACCTCGACCGTTTTGAAGCTATAACTGCCGCTGCTGCCACACAAAGCGATAAAGGGGCGCAAAAAGTATTGATCGCCGCGTTGAATGATAAATATTACGGCTTGCGTATCAAAGCTATCCGCGCGATAAATATGGATAATGATGCCGTGCGTAATGCGGCCCAGCCCGTACTGGTTTCGTTGGTGCAAAAAGATGATAATACGTTGGTACGCGCAAGTGCAATTGCTGTATTAGCCAAGCTGAAAGCACCGGGCATGATGAACTTGTATAAAGAGGCATTAACCAGTCAATCATACGCCGTACAAGGCGCGGCTTTAAACGCCATTGCCACGTTAGACCCGGCGCAAGCCATACCATTGGCAAAATCATTCGAAAAAGATAACAAGGGCGGCCTAACAGCGGCCATTATGCACGTTTATGCCACCAGTGGAAATGACGCACAATGGCCATACGTGTACAATGCGTTTACTGAAGGTACACCACAAACAAAGTTTAACATGACACGGGATATGACAGGCATGATCGGCCGCCTAACCAGTGCCGAATATGCACAACAAGGTATTGCCGGGATAAGAGATTTAGGCGTAAAATACAAATCGCAGGGTATTGGGTCATTTATAACCGGCCTGTTGCAAAACATAAAAACAGAGCGCACCAAACTTAATGATACCTTATCGGCACAGGCAGCTGATAAAGCTATTAAGGATGTTAATGACGCGAAGTAGTTTTTTGAGTCAGAAGTCTTGAGTCAGAAGTCCTAAGTTGGAAGTTTTAAATGAATTTCCGGCTTAGGACTTCTGACTTTAGACTCAAGACTATTTCATGTTTACCAATTTTTATTTAGCTTTACTTATTAAAAATCGCTTCATGAAAAAGGCAGTAATTTTATTTATGCTGATTACAAGCGTTTATCAGCTAAAAGCACAAACATTGTTCCCGCTTAAGCCTTCGGATACATCGGCGGGCCATTTACTTTACCAAAAGTATTTTTATAACCCGGGCGATACCCAAACTAAGCAGTTCATGCCGTTTTTTAATGCCGGGGTATTGAAAGGGCAGGTAAATTACCTTGCTGTAACCAGGTCGCCGGTTGATCACATGCCTATAGCACGTTTACATATCAATTCAAAAATGCCGGTTTATAGGTTATATGACAACTCAAAAATGCCGGTTATTGACCCAAGCACTAACCGTTTTCTGGTACACCCAAAACCGGATGTTGCCCCAACTAACCCTTAACCCACTTAGAAATTCGATATTCATATCCTACAGCAATAGTATATCTATCCTATGCGCGTGCACCATCCGCAATTGCGGCGACCATGCGAATATGGTAAAGTGCCCGTCCTGCGACGCAACCAAGGCTATTGAATCGCGCTGGTCATAAACAAACTGCGCGGCTGCCAAATGCCGGGTGCCTCCATTTTGCCCGGGATGAATAAACTCGGCAGCGCCATCAACTACCGGTTCGGTAGCAACTATCTGGTCAACCGGGGTGCTCATTTCTGAGCGGGCAATTTTAGCGCCGAAAGCGATCAGTTCATATTGCCTGCTGATAATAGTCGCTCCATCCACCGCGGTAAAACCACCAACAACATCAATGGCACGGCGCAGGGCCTCCTGCCAAAAATGCTTTGAACGTTCTTCTATATCCTGCTCCATTAAATCGGTAATCCCCGCAAATACAGGCAGCACGGGATAGGAAATAGGATGTATGATAGACTCCTGCCATGCCGATGAACCTTCGGGCACCACCAGCACCAGGCCGCCACGACCATGTGCGCGCATGGAGGCTGCCAGCTCAACCAGCACATTAACCGATTCGTTAAAAACCACCGGCAGCGGCATTCCCAGTAACGAATTGATCAACGCCGGGCAATCGGCCAGGCTTGTGTTATCCGCATCAATAATTTTTATCTGGTCGCCTTTTAAAACAGCGATATTCAGGAATTTTCCAAACCCATCTACCCTGCTATGCTTAACAACTAATAAACCGGGCTCAACTACCTCCAGCACAAAACAAATATTAGGGATAACCGGCGTTGTGCCCCAAACGTACAGTTCATCATCTTCATACCAAACCCCAAGGTGGATGCCGGGGCTTTCAACAGCAGGTGCCAGTTTGGTTAAATTATGCGGGGTAAGCCTTAAACGGTTACCAAATATCAGCGGCTGGTTTGATTGCTCGGGCGGTAAAAGCGCGATAGATATTTTTGGCGACCGCCCCTCCTCGCGCCCCAGGCTTGCCCAAAAAGCCACATCAATAACAGCTTCTATGATATGCGCCTGCGGGTTAGCAGCCAAATTGCGGGCCCCAAGCTTACGCGCGGCAGCCAAATGTTTAGCAAAATGTTGCTCAATGGTTGTGCTTACCATTCGGGCGGCAATATAGGTTGGTTCGGATAGCATATATGAAAATTACATAAATAAATGATGTTTTCAAAAATATCCCTAATTGCGCGTGCTTGCAATAAGGTATTGTAAAATGGCGTTGTGATTATAAAAATTAATAAACTATGGCTTTGTAATTTTAAGCATGAAGTTCAATTAGAAAACTTATTTTTGAAACGTGCTAACCGGATATAACCTAAAAATGTATTTACCTCGAATCCCGAAATGAAGGTAAAGCTATTGTGCATCTTTAATAAAGATCGAATCCAAATAAATGTGTTATTGACTTTAATTTGTTTTTTGCTATTGATAGCCCCTGCTATGGCGCAAAAAAAAATAACAGTAAGCGGCCTGGTTAAAGATGAAGCCACCGGCGAGGTATTGATTGGCGCCACGGTAATGATCAAAGAAAAACCGCAAAACGGCACATCAGCTAATAATTATGGCTTTTACTCGCTGTCGGCACCCAAAGGGGAATACACCATAATTTATAATTATGTGGGCTACAACGCCGTTTCGCGCAGTGTTTCATTAACCCGCGACACCGTTTTAAACATAGCTTTGACAACAAAAAATGACCTGAAGGAAGTGGTGATAAGCGGTAACGCGCCTAATAGCGATAATGTATTGTCGCCGCAAATGGGGGTGGAAAAACTGGATATGGTGCAGGTAAATAACGTACCCGTTATATTTGGCGAAAAGGATATTTTAAAAACCATAACCTTATTACCCGGCGTTAAACAAGCCAGTGAAGGTAACACCGGCTATTATGTACGCGGCGGCGCTTCTGACCAAAATCTTATTTTATTGGATGAAGCCACCGTTTATAATGCATCACACTTGTTTGGGTTTTTCTCTACTTTTAACTCAGATGCTATTAAGGATGTGAGCCTGTACAAGGGCGGTATGCCGGCGCAATACGGAGGCCGGTTATCATCTGTTTTAGATGTAAAAATGAACGAGGGCAATAACAAAGAATATACTGCCGAGGGGGGCCTGGGCCTTATCGCTTCGCGGATAAAAATAGAGGGACCAATTGTAAAGGATAAAGGTTCATTTATGATCAGCGCGCGCCGCACTTATATTGATTTGTTCCTGAAAGCTTCCACCGATTCAAACGTGCGGGGCAGCAGCATTTACTTTTATGATTTGAACGCCAAATTCAATTACCATTTTGACGAAAAAAATGCCCTTTATCTTTCCGGGTATTTTGGTAAAGATGTGTTGGGCCTGCAAAACACGTTTGGCACCAATTGGGGCAACTCTACAGGTACACTGCGCTTTAACCACATTTTTAACAGCAAACTTTTTTCAAATACATCCATTATCTATAGTAACTATAACTATACCATACAAAGCTTCATAACTGATAACCAGTTTAAGGCTACATCTTCCATAAATGATCTCAATTTTAAGGAAGACTTTCAATACTTTATCAGTAGCAAACATTCATTATCATTTGGTTTTAACGCGGTTAACCATGACCTGGCGCCGGGATCGGTTACCTCTACCGCTACTTCGAGTGTAAATAATAAAAGCATACAATCAAGGTACGGTCTTGAAACTGCCGCATATATTGGTGATGAATGGCATGTAAGTAAAGATTTAACCTTGTTGTATGGCCTGCGTTTAAGTGATATTTTTTTACACGGCCCGGGCACTTTTTATACATACGACGCGGCAGGAAATATCGCCAGTTCAAAAACTTATGGATCTGGCGATTTGGTGAAAAGTTATTTTAATCCCGAACCCCGTTTTTCGGCAAGTTATAGCATTAATGATCAAAGCTCGGTTAAATTATCCTACAACCGTAATACCCAAAATGTACATATCATCAGCAACTCAACCAGCAGTACACCAACAGACCTGTATGTGTTGAGCAGTAACAATATTAAACCGGGCATAGCCGATCAAATATCGACCGGCTATTTTAAAAATTTCGACGAAAACGCTTTCGAGTTTTCGGGCGAGGTTTATTATAAGTGGCTTCAAAACCAAATTGACTATAAAAATGGCGCTCAATTAATTGCCAATCCAAATGTCGAATCGCAATTGGTTTATGGTATTGGCCGGGCTTATGGCCTTGAGCTTTTTTTGAAGAAAAAATATGGAAAGTTCAATGGCTGGATAGGCTATACGCTTTCAAAAACCGAGGGCAAATTCAACGGCATTAACAATGGCAATTACTTCCCTAATAAGTACGATCGTACCCATGACCTATCGGTAGTGGGCATATACCAGTTTAGCAAACGGTGGACATTTTCGAGCACGTTTGTTTATAGCACCGGCGACGCGGTTACCTACCCAACCGGTAAATATAATATTGGCGGCTTAACCACTTATTACTATAGCTCGCGCAACGGCTATCGCGAGCCATCAACCAATCACCTCGACCTGGGCGCTACTTTAGAGGGGAAGCAACATAAAAAATATCATTCAAGCTGGACATTTGGCGTTTATAATGCTTATAATCGTAAAAATCCATACACCATAACCTTCCAGGACAGTAAAACCGACCCAACCCGTACCGAAGCTGTTGAAACCAGCCTTTTCGGTATTATACCGTCAGTAACCTGGAACTTTAAATTTTAGCGGATGCAGTTTATCAAAATCAAATATCACATCCTTGCAGCAGCAATAATATTACTGGCCTGTTCTTCGTGCCAAAAGGTGATAAACATACAGGTAGCCAATGCTGCTACACAATTGGTTATTGAAGGTAATGTAACTAACCAATCCGCTCCTCAATATGTAAAGATCAGTCAAACGGTACCTTTTACCAATACCAATACTTTCCCTGCGGTAAGTGGGGCAACTGTTACCATAGTAGATAGTAAGGGGAATACTTATAAGTTTACCGAAAGCAGCACCGCAGGAACTTACGTTAGCAGTAAATTTGCGGGCAGGATAGGCGCTGCTTATACGCTAACCGTACAAACCGGTGGCAAAACCTATACCGGCAGCTCTACAATGCCAATACCCGTAAACTTCGACCAGTTAACCTACCGGGACGACTTCTTTAATAATAAAAATGGTAAATTAATGACGGTTCATTACCAGGACCCGGCCAATATACCTAACCAATACCGTTTTGTAATGTATGTAAACAGTGTACAGGTAAAAACCATTTTTGATGCCGATGATAGCTTTACCGATGGCGGCTATGTTGACCTCGATCTTTTTCAAAGCGACATTAATATTAAAACCGGCGACACGGTTGCTGTTGATATGCAGTGTATTGATAAAAACATATATACCTACTGGTTTAGCCTTAGCCAGCAA
>JABDBT010000053.1 GCA_013288465.1 Bacteroidota bacterium
CCCAATTGGTTTGCAGCATAATGGCGTTAGGCGAACCCGATGCCAGCGGCCGCCGCTCGCCGGTTGAAACAGGCGAAACCATTGTGCTTGATGTTGACATGGTGATCAAAGCCGCCGGGCAAATGCCTTTTGAAGCATTAGTTGCCGGTAATGATTTGGGCCATTCATCCGGAAAGATCAGAACCGACGATAACGGCGTAACCAGCATTGCCGGTGTTTTTGCCGGGGGCGATTGCGTAAACGGCGGCAAAGAAGTAGTTGACGCGGTACAGGCCGGCAAAGACGGAGCGAAGGGGATATTGAATTATTTGGATATTGAGTCAATAGTCGATAGACCATAGTCCATAGATATTTAAACCATGGGCCATCGACTATGGACCATGGACTATAACAAAACAATGGCAGACATATCAGCAGATTTTTTAGGTATTAAATCACCAAACCCATTTTGGCTGGCCAGTGCGCCGCCTACAGATAAGAGTTATAATGTGCTGCGCGCCTTTGAGGCCGGTTGGGGCGGTGTAGTTTGGAAAACATTGGGCACACAGGTTAAAAATGTATCATCCCGGTATTCGGCGGTTGATTATAATGGCAGTCGGGTAATGGGCTTCAACAATATTGAGCTGATATCCGACCGTCCGCTCGACATCAACCTGCGCGAGATCAGGGAAGTGCTAAAAGAGTTTCCCGATAGGGCGATGGTCGTGTCTTTAATGGCTGATAATACCCGCGAAAGCTGGCACGAGCTCATCAAAAAAGTGCAGGATACCGGCGCGCATGGTTTGGAACTGAACTTTGGTTGCCCGCACGGCATGACCGAGCGGGGCATGGGCGCGGCAGTTGGGCAGGACCCCGAAATAGCCAAAATGGTAGTGGAGTGGGTAATGGAAATTGCCCAAATACCGGTAATCACCAAACTTACACCCAATGTACACTCGGTAGTGCCAACAGGTTTAGCCTCTGTAGCAGGCGGTACGGACGCGCTATCGCTGATCAATACCATACAATCTGTAACCGGGATAGATCTGGATACCTTTATCCCGAACCCGAATGTTGGCGGTAAATCGGCATTTGGCGGTTATTGTGGCCCGGCCGTAAAGCCCATAGCGCTTAAAATGCTGGCGACCATCAGTCAGAACGAAATTACCCGAAAGGTACCTATATCGGGTATCGGCGGCATCAGTACGTGGAAGGATGCAGTTGAATTTATGCTGTTGGGCGCTTCAAACGTGCAGGTATGTACCGCGGTAATGAAACATGGCTTCAGGATAATTGAAGATATGTGCGAAGGCCTGAGCTACTGGATGGACGATAAAGGCTTTAAAAAACTGGATGACTTTATCGGTAAATCCGTACCCGCGTTAACCAACTGGGAAGACCTTGATATTAACTACCATGTAGTAGCCAATATTAACCAGGACAAATGTGTGCATTGCGGCTTATGTTATATAGCCTGCGAAGATACTTCGCACCAGTCTATCAATTTATTGCATGGCAACCCGTATAATAAATATACTATTAAGGAAGAGGAATGCGTGGGCTGCAATTTATGTCAATTAGTTTGCCCAGTTGATGATTGTATTACCATGGTTGAACAACGCAAAGGCGATGAATACCTAAACTGGAAAGACTTTCAAAGGTTAGGTTTACCGTTGAATGATCATTGATTAGTTGGCAGTAAGCAGTTTGCAGTTGTTATAGGCGTTTAGTGATTGAATAAAGTCAATTGCTAAACGCTGTATAAATAATATCAAAGAACGATCTCTCCAACCCGTAAAAAAACCAGTAAAATTCAGTTTTATTTTTTTATGTGTTTTTTTGTTGAAGAATCAGGCGAAAAACGCCCTCGGAAACCCCGCAGAATGGCGGTTTATTATTAAAGATACGAAAAAATGCCCGCTTTTCAAAATTCAGTGTCCATATAGCTTTTTATAGCTAAAATACAGCTTAAAGCCAAGCAATACGCCCCCAAAATAGCACATTAAACCTTGCCGGTTATCTAATTAAAAACAAATGTTACAGGCCCCTAAACCATCATCTTAATGCGGCCTCTTGTTGCCTTAACTGTACCTCCAGTTGCCTTAAAACGCTATAACCGCACCTGCTGTGCATATTAAACCGCCTCCAGCCACTATTGATAAAAGTATAATTGACAATTTTAATTTTCATATTAAAATCATAACTTACCTCTCAATTATTGGTGCCCTAAAAGTTGCCGGTGCAAACCGGGTATTGATAAATAATTATTATTAGCTTTATTTGCATTTATATATAACCCCTTGTATGCGGAAATACCTGTTGTTGCTTTTACTGTTTATTCCGTGTATAGCATTTTCAGCTTCAAAAACTGATAGCCTTTTTGATGAGTTAAATCGCGAACTGGCTAATAAAAAAACCTACGATCAAAACAAGGAACAAGCAATCCAAAAGCTTAAAAGATCGTTAAGGGCTACATCGCCCAATAATTTACAGGCGCAGTTTAGCATAAGCGCTAAACTTTATGACCAGTACAAATCATTCCAGTATGATTCGGCTTATGTATATGTTACCAAAATGCAGGACATCAGCCGCCAGCTAAATGATAAGTCGAAGTACGACTACAGCCGTATAAAGACCGGCTTTATCCTGCTTTCATCGGGGATGTTTAAGGAGACGTTTGATAATTTACGGGGGATAAATGTAAAATCGCTGGATGATAGCGTTAAAATTGAATATTACTCGCTGCTTACCCGTGCCTATTATGACCTGGCCAGTTATGATAACGATAAACATTACACGGTTGATTATAATGCACTCGCCAATAAATATATTGATTCGGCAATAGCGTTAAGCAAGCCCGACTCGTACGACAAGATCTACTTTACCGGGTATAAGAAACTCAAAAATGGCCAGATAGCCCAATCGGCAAGTGATTTTATTACGCTATTGGATCATCACCGGTTAACCATGCACCAGCAGGCTATTGTTGCATCAACCCTCAGTAATATTTACGCCACCACTCAAAACCACCAGCAGCGTATCGACCTGCTGATACGGGCAACTATTGCCGATATCAAAACATCGACCAAAGAAACCGTTGCCCTTTTTTGGTTAGCACAGTTGCTGTATAAAGATGGCGATATAGCCAATACCTACGTTTACCTGCAGGCCGCTCTTGACGATGCCGAGTTTTATGGCGCGAGGCAGCGTAAAATTCAGATAGGTACATTGCTGCCCATCGTAGCGTCCGAAAAGCTGAACTATATTGAAGGCGAAAAAACCCGTTTCCTCATTTACCTGGGCTCAACTACAGCGCTGGCCTTATTGGTTATTGTTGTGTCGATCATGCTGTTTAAACAGCTCAACAAATTGAAAATTAAAGAGAAGATAATTGATGATAAAAATGTTCAGCTCGAAAAGATAAACGAAAAATTAGTTGAAGGCACCAAGATAAAAGAAGAGTACATCGGCTACTTTTTTGATGTGATATCGGGGTATATTTTGCAGTTGGAAAAACTGAAGCGCGGTATCGACATGAAGCTGACCATTAAGAAGTATGACGATATTCAAATCATCATTGATAAGATCAACATTAAAAAAGACAGGGATAAGCTCTTTTACACCTTCGACCATGTATTCATCAAGATATTCCCCAATTTTATAACCGAATTTAATGCGTTGTTTAATAAGGAAGACCAGATATGGCCCAAAGAAGACGAAGTGCTTACCACCGACCTCCGCATATTCGCGTTGATACGGATGGGCATATCAGATACCGAAACCATTGCCAAAATACTGGAGTATTCCGAAAAAACCATCTACGTATATAAAATGCGTATCAAAGCAAAAGCCCTCATCCCCGGCGAACAATTTGACCACAGCATCATGGAAATTAAAGCTGTTGATAGTAAATAGGTAGTACCGCGGGTGCGTGGCGGTTGGCGGGTAGGGGCAGGCGTGGCAACCTCGTCGCTTTGCTAATGAAGCGAAAAGGTTGCCTCGCCTCTGAATCCCACAACACGGCCTTTGCCCGCAGACTCTTCGACGGGGCTCGGATCACAGGTGTTCAGAAGATTATGATTTGCAGATATAAATTCCCCTCTTGACCGCGTGCCGCCTTAGCTTTAGCGGTGGCGGCACGCGGTCAAGAGGGGAATCGCACAATTCCGCCTTCTTTTTGATTTTCCGAACAGCTATGAGTTAGTACACAAGCCATCAGCACGCCCCCACATCCGCCCATCTACTCCCCAAAACCATTAACATTTTCACAACAAATCCCTCATAAATAACGTAAAATATATCAAATTCATAATTTTTAGCCCTAAAAAAACAGAAATTTCGATTATATTTTTTCAAACATCTTGTTTTTTAATTATTTGATTATCAATAACTTAAAAAATAAAAAGGGCGTTTTTATTTAAATTTTTACTAAAAAAATAGGTTATCGGTTCAACTACCTACAAATTTGTGATGTTATTAAAGTTGTTGCATGGCTTAACGAGAATGCAATTTTTTAAAAGGCATCAATTTCAATAACAGTATAAACCAATTATATAATAAGCTTTCAGGGTAAAAACAACATTATAAATTAAGGGCATTAACGCCTGCAATATATTTTGACATATTAAAGGGCATCTTTAAAAACTCTCCCTTTCCTCTCTACCGGAGAGGAATTAAAGGTGAGGCTAACAAACAAAACGAGTTTGTAGAGATGCCCTAAAAAAGTACAAATAAAATATACCTAATTGTACCATTAATATGTCTGATTTTACATTTTGTTAAACTGCTTATAAAGTATTTTTATCGTAACCAATTAAAGGCTGTTTCAAGGCAGCAATTATTTTACCGAAATGCGATTAACTAATTAAATCTATCTATTAATTAAACCAAAGCGTATGTAAAAAGCTATACACTCAAAAAAAGGATCACGGCACAAGCTGATCCGTACCCCAGATCAAAGTAATTTTTCACTATTAAGGCTTTACAATTAACTAACCAATTTAAAATCGGTAAAGCTTTATTTCTATCAAACCAAAAAAAGTATGAGAAAATTTTATCTTAAACAGTACTTGCTTATCTGTACATTTTTAATGTTAACAGGTATTTCATTTGCACAAACTAAAACCGTTACCGGTAAAGTTGTCGATGAAACTAATCAGCCGCTTCCCGGCGCCATAGTTATGGTAAAAGGGACACAAAAAAGCGCCCCCACAGATGTAAATGGAAATTTTAGATTTACAGGAGTTGCCGACGGGACCATTACCCTGCAGGTTAATTTTATTGGTTACCAGGGATCAGAAAAAACTGTAACTGTTGCCGGCGGCAACACTACTGTAAATTTCAGCCTTGCGCCACGTTCAAAAGATTTGAATGAGGTAGTAGTAATAGGTTACGGTACACAAAGTAAAAGAGATGTTACCGGCGCTATCACCACCGTCAGCTCTAAAGATTTTCAAACAGGTACAGTTACTTCGCCTGATGAATTGATACAAGGTAAGGTAGCTGGCCTTGCTATTACCAGTAACGGTGGCGCACCGGGTGCAGGTAGCGTTATCCGTATCCGCGGTGGCGCATCATTAAATGCAAGTAACGATCCGCTTATTGTAATTGACGGTGTTCCATTGAGCCAAAATGGTATTAGCGGTGCTGCCAACGCGTTAAGCCTGGTTAATGCTGATGATATTGAAAGCATAACCGTTTTAAAGGATGCAGCATCAACCGCTATATATGGTTCAAGGGCTTCAAACGGTGTTTTATTGATCACTACTAAGAAAGGAGCCGCCGGCCCGGCTAAAATTAATTTCTCTACCGAGAATTCGCTTGGCAATCCTGAAAAAACTATTTCAGTTTTATCAGCTGCGCAAGTGCGTGCTTATGTTGCTGCAAATGACCCGGCCCTTTCAAGCACTTTAGGTACCGCGAATACCGACTGGCAAAAACAAATATATCAAACCGCCTTTACAAACAATAACAACATCAATGTTTCAGGCACTTATAAATCAATACCTTACCGTGTATCTATCGGTTATCTTGATCAAAATGGTATTTTAAAAACTGATGAAATCAAACGTACTACAGGTTCTGTGCGTTTAAGCCCTACATTTTTAAATAACTCACTTAAAGTTGACTTAAACTTAAACGGTACTTACCAGCAATCAAGGTTTGCTAATGGTGGCGCCATTGGTTCTGCATTATCTTTTGATCCTACACAACCTGTGTACGCGGCCAATTCAACTTATGATGGTTATTATGAATCATATAATACGCCAGGTGTGCCAAGCAGCGGATTAAACCCCAATACCCCCCGCAACCCGGTTGGATTGTTAAACGATGATCATAACACTTCACAGGTTTACCGGTCTTTTGGTAATCTGGTGTTAAACTATAAATTCCCTTTCCTGAAAGCTTTATCTGCAAACGCTAACTTCGGGTATGATATTTCAAAAGGGCAAGGGCGTACCTCTGTACCGGCTACTGCCGCACAATCATTTACCACATTGGGTAATAACACGCCTTATTTGCAAAAAAACACCAATACTACTATTGAATATTATTTAAACTATACCAATAGCTTTAAATCAATTAAGAGTACAATTAATGCCCAGGCAGGTTATGGTTTTTACAATTTTTTAACAACAACTTATAATTTCCAGCCTTTAAGTGCTAATAATCAGCCGCAACCAAATACTGCAGCGCCAAATTATCCTTATGGCCAGGGCGAATATACTTTGATCTCGTATTATGGTCGTTTGATATATACTTACGATGAGAAATTTACTTTACAGGGATCGATCAGGACTGATGGTTCATCAAAATTCTCGCCATCTACCAGGTATGGTGTTTTCCCTGCGGCGGCATTTTCATACCGCATAAGCGATGAAGACTTCCTTAAAAACAACAATACCCTGTCTGACCTGAAATTAAGGTTAAGCTATGGTGTTACAGGTAACCAGGATGGTATAGGTTATTACAGTTACCTGCCTATTTATTCATTAACTACAAATGATACCAGGTACCAGTTTGGTAACACTTTTTACAATGGTTATACCCCATCTGCTTATGATACCAGTTTAAAATGGGAAACTACCGATGCCTTTAACGGCGGCTTTGATTTTGGTTTCTTTAACCAGCGCCTTTTTGGTTCAATTGATGTTTATTACCGCAAAACAAAAGATTTATTGGCAACCGTGCCAATTCCGGCCGGTACTAACTTTACCAACCAGTTAACCACAAACGTTGGTAATACCAACAGCCACGGTATTGAGGTTAACTTAAATGCTATCCCTGTAAAAACGAAAGATTTTTCATGGACAGTAAATTATAACATTGCATTTAATAAAGTTACCATCACCAACTTATACCTGGTGCCAAACCCAACAAGTATAGGTGTACAGGTTGGCGGAATATCTGGCGGTACAGGAAACTATGTGCAATTAAATTCCGTAAATTATACGCCAAATACTTTTTATCTTTATAAACAAGTATATGGTGCTAACGGTAAGCCACTTGAAGGTGTGTATGCTGATTTGAATGGCGATGGCGCAATTACTGCTGCCGATGAATATCGCTATCATGCTGCAGCCCCGCCTGTTACCATGGGCTTTAGTACAGCATTTAATTATAAAAAATGGAGTTTAAGTACGGTTATACGCGCCAACCTGGGCAATTATGTATATAATAACGTTGATGCAAATTTAGCAACAGGCGGTAGTATAATTAATAATATTGGAGTGGTTAACAATGCCACAACCGGGATTTATAATTCAGGTTTTAAGGCATACAATTATTTAAGTGATTACTGGGTACAAAACGCATCTTTTGTACGTATGGATAATTTAGGAGTAGGCTATAACTTTGGTAATATATTTCACGATAAACATACCAACCTGCGTGCAACTTTAAATTGTCAAAACGTATTTATAATAACTAAATATACTGGCCTTGATCCGGAAGTATATTCAGGAATTGATAACAACACTTACCCAAGGCCACGCACTTATACATTAGGTTTAAGCCTTGGTTTATAACTGAAATTTAAAAATTAAAAAGATATGAAAAGTAAAATCTTAAAAAAATGTTTGTTAATGGCTTTGGTTGCAGGGTGCCTTGTATCTTGTACAAAAGACCTTAACAGGGTGCCAATTAATACTACGACCGATGCCGTTGCCTATACAAATGCGGCTGGTTATAAAGAGGGGTTGGCCAAAGTTTATGGTTCATTTGCTACAACCGGTAGCAGCGGAGCAAGCAGCGGCGATATTCATGGTATTGATGCCGGTACTTCAGATTTTGTCCGTTTATACTGGAATGCACAGGAATTGCCTACCGATGAGGCTTTATGTATCTGGAACGACCCGGGTGTACCTGATTTCCACAACAACAACTGGACATCCAATAACGTAATATTGCTGGGTTTATATTATCGCAGCATTTACCAGATAACCCTTGCCAATACCTTCATTAATGAAGCATCTGATGCTAATTTGACCAGTCGTGGCATTACCGGCAGCGATGCTACCAATGTTAGGTATTACCGTGCTGAAGCACGCTTTTTAAGAGCGTATCAATACTGGGTATTAATGGACATGTTTGGTAACCCGCCCTTTGTTACAGAAGCTACGCCTATTGGTAAAACCTTGCCACCACAGATCACCAGGGTTACCTTGTTTAACTATGTTGAATCTGAATTAAAGGCTGTGGCCCCATTATTAATGGCGCCTAAAACAAATGAATACGCCCGTGCCGACCAGGCTGCCGCCTGGGCATTGCTTTCGCGCTTATATTTAAATGCGCAGGTATATACCGGTACAGCCAGATATACTGATGCCATTACTTATGCCAGCCAGGTAATAGGGGCAGGTTATTCGTTAATGCCTACTTATAAAAATTTGTTTACCTCCGATAATAATTTGAACAATCCTGAGGTTATCTTACCAATTGCTTATGATTTGGTGAGCACACAAAATTACGGCGGTACAACCTTTATCATTAACAGTTCGGTAAGTGGCTCTGAAGGCCCTGCAAGCTTTGGTGTACCCGGCGGTGGCTGGGCTGGTAACCATACTTTACAGGTATTGCCTAAAGTATTTGGCGACTATAGTGGCAACACAGATAAACGTGCCATGTTTTATACCGGCGGTGCAACAACCGAAAATACTACAGATGAAACAACTTTTACATCGGGTTTTGCGGTTACAAAATTCACTAACCTTACTTCAACCGGTGCAACCTTACCGGGTGCAAGTACATTTTGTTCTACTGATTTTCCTTTATTCCGTTTAGGCGAAGTATATCTTAATTATATCGAGGCTGTTACACGTGGTGGCTCAGGTGGCTCAGCAGCAACAGCTTTGACCTATTTTAACGCATTACGTACACGTGCTTATGGCAACGCCACAGGTAATGTAGCAAGCTTTGCCCTTAGTGATGTATTAAACGAAAGATTTAAGGAAATGTATTGGGAAGCAACCAGGCGTACAGATCTGATACGCTTTGGTATGTTTACCGGCGGAACTTACTTATGGCCGTTTAAAGGTGGCGTACTTGCCGGTACAGCAATTGCTGATTTCCGCGCATTGTATCCATTACCTGCATCTGATGTAACTGCAAATCCTAACCTTATACAAAACACAGGATATTAAAAATATGTTAATGGGAACCACGGTTGTGGTTCCCTCATAAAATTTAAACGATAAAGGATTATGAAAAAATTGATGACAAAAATTTTAGGTATAAGCGGCCTGGCGCTGCTTATGCTGTCTTCCTGTAAAAAGGATGGCGTGCTTGTGGTTGAAGGTACACCTGCAGGTGGCGCTCTTACCGCTTCGGCAACTACATTGGTATTAAATAGCGCTAATTTGACAAGTTCGTCAACGGTTATGAGCTTTACATTTACAAAAGCCAGCTTTGGTTATGCTGCCGGCGTAAATAACACCTTGCAAATTGACGCCGCGGGCGATAATTGGGCTAACCCCATCACTGTTGCATTAAACAACGGCGTATTAACACAAGGCTACAACACTGCCGACTTTAACAATATGTTATTAAAGCTGGGCCTTAAAGGCGGAGTAGCGGCAGGCGTTAATGTACGTATCTCAAGTTCCATTAGTTTAAACGTAACACCAACTTACTCAAACGTGGTTGCACTTACCGTTACGCCGTTTAACTTAAAATCATGGTTATATGTTGCCGGTGCTTATGAAGGCTGGGCTAACCCTGGCCCTATGGAAGATAGTTTATATTCGGCCACAAGTAATGGTATTTATGTAGGCATTATTAATTTCACAGCAGGCAACAACCAGTTCCTGATCCTGCCTAAGAAAACCTGGGACCATAAATATGCTACCAGCGGTACAAGCACCCCAAGTACTACAGTAACTTTAGATGCCGGTAATAACCTTAACGCGCCAACCGTGGCCGGGCAATATTTGGTTACTTTTAATTTAAATACGGGTACTATAAGTTTTGCCCTTGCAAACTATTATAGTTTGATCGGAAATTCAACACCGGGTAGCGCGTGGTCTACCGATAGTGATATGAAGTATATTAATGATGGTACTTCAACCTGGACAGCCACTGTTCCGATGACTGTAGGCGCGTTTAAAATAAGGGAAAATCATGATTGGACATATAGCTGGGGTGATATTTCTCCTGCTGATGGTACTGATGCAACAGATAATAATGGTGGAAATATTAATATAGCTACCGCCAAAAATTATACGGTTACATTTACAATTCCGTTGACCGCTCAAGCCGCAGGTTTTACACCATCTGTAACAGCTACTTATACGCTAAAGTAATTGTTCAATATTCATTTAATACTAACCCGGCACCAGCACCGGGTTAGTATTAATTTTCTTTACAATGCGCACACCTCTTTTACTAAGAGGGGATAACATTTTATATTATAATAACCCCACATGAAATTTAAGCACTGCTTTTATTTAGTATTCCTATTGTCTATTGTTTCCTTAAAAACAGTTGCCCAAAACCCTGTAAAGGGTATAGGTAAAATAATTAAGGTTGCTGTAAACGGCCAAAATGTTAACATCATAACTGATAATGCGTATGCGCGCATCACCGTTTATAGTGCCAACATAATAAGGGTGCGCATTGATAAACAGCAACTGGCTAATGATTTCTCATACGCGGTTATATCGCAGCCACAAAAAACCAATACTGGCATTACGCAAAACACGCGGCAAATAACTATTCAAACAGATTCATTAAAAGCGGTTATCAATAAAGCCCCGTTTGCCATTACTTTTTATACCAATACTGGCGAAGTTATTAATGAAGATGAAACCGGTTTAACCACCTCATGGGTAAATGAATCGGTTACTACCTATAAAAAAATGCAGGAGGATGAGCGCTTTATTGGCCTCGGCGAAAAAACCGGCGACCTTGACCGCCGCGGCAATGGCTATACCAACTGGAACAGCGATTCGTTTGGCTACAGTACCACTCAAGACCCCATTTATTCAACCATCCCTTTTTATATAGGGATACACCACAACCTCAACTACGGTATTTTTTTAGACAATACCTATCAAAGCGACTTTAACTTTGGTGCAAGTAACAACCGCTTCTCGTCATTCGGCGCAAGGGGCGGCGAAATGAACTATTACTTCATCTACCATAAACAGTTAGCTGACATTATTACCTCCTATACCGCCCTAACCGGCCGTATGAAAATGCCCCCGCTATGGAGCCTGGGCTATCAGCAAAACCGCTACAGCTATTACCCCGAAACCGAGGTTTTTCGCATAGCGCAAACACTAAGAGAGAAAAAAATTCCTGCGGATGGTATCACGTTAGATATTCATTACATGGATCATTATAAAGTATTTACCTGGGATAAAAGCCGTTTCCCCGACCCTAAAGCCATGACCGATAAGTTAAAGGACATGGGCTTTAAACTAACTGTTATTGTTGATCCCGGCGTAAAAGTAGAACCCGGCTATGGCGTTTATGACAGGGGCGCTAAAGAAAACATCTTTATAAAATACCCTGACAGCACCAATTATACCGGCGAGGTTTGGCCCGGCTGGTGCAACTTCCCCGATTTTACAAACCCTAAAGGGCGTACCTGGTGGGGCACCGAAATGAAAAAATATGGTGCCGATGGCATCAGCGGTATCTGGAACGATATGAACGAGATTGCCACCTGGGGCCAAAAAATGCCCGATAATATCATATTTGATTATGATGGCAAAAAAGCATCGCACCTGCAAACCCGCGATGTATATGCCCTGCAAATGGCAAGGGCCAGCTATGAAGGCGCGAAAACAGCGTTCAACAAACGGCCATTTATATTAACCCGTTCGGGCTATGCAGGTTTGCAGCGTTATACTGCTATATGGACAGGCGATAACCGGTCGGAAGATAGCCACATGCTGCTGGGCGTACGGTTGTTAAACAGTTTAGGTTTAAGCGGCGTACCTTTCACCGGGATGGATATTGGCGGCTTTACCGGCAACCCTTCGCAACCATTATATGCAAGGTGGATACAGATAGGGGCGTTTAACCCTTATTTCCGTAACCATACCGCGGTAAATACCAAATCGTCCGAACCCTGGGCCTACGGCGAAGAGGTTTTAGAAATTGCGCGTAACTATATCAACCTGCGTTATAAATTAATGCCTTATTTATACTCAACCTTTTATGAGGCTACGCAAAACGGGCACCCGGTTATGCGGTCGTTGGCTATAGATTATACGTTCGATAAAAACATTTATAAAACCGATTTTGAAAACCAGTACCAGTTTGGCAGCGCCTTTATGGTAGCGCCGTTTGAAGGGTATGCCAGTTTCGGAAAAATATACTTCCCGGCAGGCAAATGGTATGACCTGTACAGCGGCCAGGTGCAAAACGGCGATCAGCAAAAAATAATAGAAGTTAACATGCATAAACTGCCGGTTTATGTAAAGGAGAGCAGTATTATCCCTATGCAATCGCTGGTGCAATCAACTGCCCAAAAACCTACCGACACGTTAACTGTACATATATACAAAGGCGATATTAATAACCGTTTTGTTTATTATGAGGATGATGGCGAAAGCTACGCTTATGAAAACGGCGCATATTACAAAAGGGCCATAACCTATAATGCAGCTAAAAACGAAATTGTATTTGACAAAGCCGAAGGTTCATTAAGTTCAAAATTCACTAAAATAAAGATAGTGCTTCATGGCTTTAACGCTACGTCAACTATAAAGTTAAACGGTACCCAAACGGCGGTGAACGATGATTTTGCATCTTTTTTGACACCGATATCCAAGTTCGACCCGCAAGGCCCGGCCAACCAGGTTGAAGGTGAGCGTGTAAAAAGCGTGGTATTAAAAAATGATAGTAATACATTTTCAATAAATTATTAAACGATAAAGTGATGAAGGTAAGATCAATTTTATTCCTGTTTTTTATACTTGCTACAGGTAATGTATTTGCACAAATGCCCGCGCTTGAACGTGTTGAGCCTATGTTTTGGTGGGTTGGGATGAAAAACCCCAAACTCCAGCTAATTGTGCACGGCAATAAAATAGCCGACCGCACGGTAAAACTTGGCTATCCCGGTGTTAAACTGGTACAGGTACACAAAGTGGAGAACCCCAACTACTTGTTTATAGATCTTGAAATATACCCGGCAGCCAAACCCGGCGCGTTTACCATAGCGTTTGCAAGGCCCGGCGCAAAAAATTTAGAATATAAGTATGAATTAAAAGCTCGCGATCATGCTGCAAACCGTGCACAGGGTGTTACCAGTAAAGATCTGATCTACCTGCTGATGCCCGATCGCTTTTCAAACGGCGACCCGTCAAATGATTCAATTGCCGGTATGCGCGAGCATGGAATTAACCGCGAAAAAATGTACAGCCGCCACGGTGGCGACATACAGGGCATCATGAACCACCTTGATTATTTAAAAGACCTGGGTGTTACCGCTATATGGCTTACGCCGGCGGTTGAAAATGATGAGCCAAGCGCGTCATACCATGGTTACGCCGTTACTGATCATTATAAGGTAGATGCCCGCTATGGCACCAACGACCTGTATAAAAAGTTTGTAGAAAAAAGCCATAGCATGGGTTTAAAAGTGGTGATGGACCTGGTTCACAACCACGCCGGCACCGAAGGCTATACCATTCAGGATATGCCGATGAAAAGCTGGGTACACCAATGGCCAAAATATACCAAGTCAAACTTTAGGGATGCCGCGGTTATGGACCCTCATGCCTCGCCAATGGACCGGAAAATTATGCTGGACGGCTGGTTTGACAAGCGCATGGCGGATATGAACGAAAACAACCCTTACGTACAAAACTTTTTAACCCAAAACCATATATGGTGGGTGGAGTATGCCGGTGTTGATGGTTTCAGGCTGGATACCTACCCATATAACGACCCCGAATACATGGCCGACTGGGCAAGAAAAGTGAAAGCCGAATTCCCGCACTTATCAATTTTTGGCGAAACGCTGGTATGGTCGGTAGCTAACCAGGCGTATTTTACACAGGGCAACACGGTTAATCGTGGTTTTGATACCCAATTGCCCGGCGTAACCGATTCGCAGATGAAGGAAGGTATTACCGAGGCGCTTAACGGAAAAGAAGGCTGGACAGACGGTGTTAACCGCTTATACGCCATAGTGGCGCAGGATTTTATGTACCAGGATGCTACCCGCAATGTGGTGTTTTTGGATAACCATGACATGAGCCGGTTTTTATCAGTAGTTAATGAAGACTTTACAAAATTTAAATCGGGCATGGCTATGTTGCTCACCATGCGCGGCATACCGCAAATGTATTACGGCGATGAGCTGTTAATGAAAAATTATTCAAACCCTGATGGTTTGGTACGTGAAGATTTTCCCGGCGGATGGCCCGGTGATAAATCAAACAAATTTATTGCCAGGGGACGTACGGCTAAAGAAAATGAGGCCTTTAGCTATGTGCGGACCCTGGCTAACTATCGTAAAAATACAACCGCTTTGCAAACAGGCAAACTGATGCAATTTATACCTCAAAAAGGCGTATATGTGTATTTCAGGTACGATGCGCAAAAAACGGTGATGATCATATACAACAGCAACGAAGGCGATGCCAAAGACTTGAATACCGACAGGTTTAATGAACGTATGGCAGGGTTTACCAAAGCTGTTGATGTTATAACCGGCAACCCGGTTGATGATATTAAAAATATAAAAGTGGCGGCAAAAACCACTTTAGTTTTAGAATTGAAAAAATAGGAACCAGTTAATGAAAAAAGTATTAGAAAGACCAAAGCTGACCTTTTGGCAAATATTTAATATGAGCTTTGGCTTCCTGGGTATCCAGTTTGGCTTCGCCTTGCAAAATAGCAATGCATCGCATATGCTACAGATATTTGGGGCAGATGTGGAGCACCTGTCGCTTTTTTGGCTGGCTGCGCCTATAACAGGAATCATCGTACAACCCATTATAGGCTATTACAGCGATAAAACATGGGGCCGTTTGGGCAGGCGCAAACCTTATTTTTTAAGTGGAGGCATTTTGTCAGCCATAGCATTAATTTTTATGCCCAATGCATCATTGTTACTGTTTTTACCACCAGTATTAATGGGAGCAGGCGTATTGATGATCATGGACGCTTCGTTTAACGTAGCAATGGAGCCATTTAGGGCATTGGTAGCCGATAACTTATCGGATAGCCAACGCGGGCTTGGTTTCTCTGTACAAACTGCTTTAATTGGTGTAGGAGCAGTAGGAGGGTCGTTATTGCCTTATTTGTTTTCAAATTATTTTTCAGAAACTGCGCCTAAGGGACAAATTCCGCAGAATATTACGTATTCGTTTTATGTAGGTGCTTTTATTTTAATAACAAGTTTATTATGGACGATATTTAAAACAAAGGAATATCCCCCATCAGAATACGAAAAGTTCTACCACGCCGAACCTGAAGAAAAATCAAAAGGAATGCGGGTCATATTTTCTGATTTTAGGAAGATGCCAAAAACCATGAAGCAATTGGGTTTAGTACAATTTTTCTCTTGGTTTGCATTATTTTCAATGTGGGTTTTTATGTCTCCAGCGGTAGCTCAACATATTTACCATGTTGCACCCAGTGATACGTCATCTAAAACATTTGCACAAGCTGGTAAGTGGGTTGGTGTGTTATTCGCAACATACAATGGCGTCTCGGCAATATATGCGCTGTTTTTTCTGCCGGTTATAGCCCGTTTAACAAGTCGTAAAATAACTCACGCCATTTCATTGATGGCGGGTTGCATAGGTTTGTTATCCATATTTTTTGTCACCAACCCTAATATGCTTATCCTTTCTATGGTGGGTATAGGTTTGGCCTGGGGCAGTATTTTAGCCATGCCTTATGCCATATTAAGCGGCTCTATCCCAGCTAAAAAAATGGGGGTTTACATAGGTATTTTTAATTTCTTTATCACCTTTCCACAAATAATTAATGGCTTTTTTGGCGGATGGATAGTTAAAAATATGTTTGGCGGTCAGGCTATATATGCTATTGTGCTGGCGGGCGTATTTATGTTTTGCGCGGCCGTATCTGTAATGTATGTACAAACAGAGGAGGAAGTGAGTTTTTCGGATGTACAGGTTATTAATCAATTAAACCAATGAAAAGGATTTTTTATTTACTGGCAACAACACTGCTCATATCAGGCATGGCCTGTAAAAAGCAAAGTGCAAATGATAATAACGGCGGCGGCGGTGGTGGCACCACAACTATACCCAATGGTAAAGCATTGCCTGCGGGCGCGGTCGATGGGGTTACCTATATTAACTCGGGCACATCGGTTATATTTAATTTATATGCGCCAGGCAAAAATTCGGTTAGTGTTATAGGCGAGTTTAATAACTGGCAGCCTACCGCCATGAACGAAACCCCCGACGGTACACGCTGGTGGGTACAAATTGATAATATTACGCCTACTAACGAATATGCTTATCAATACCTTATTGATGGCTCGTTAAAAGTAGCCGACCCATACACTACGGAAATATTAGATCCGGCGAATGACCCGTACATCCCGGCAAGTGTATATCCAAATTTAAAAGCTTATCCGGCCGGACAAACAGGCATTGTGAGCACGTTCCAGGCCAGCCCAACACCATATACCTGGAAGATACCCAGCTTTACACGCCCTAACCCCAAAAACCTGGTGGTTTATGAATTGTTGGTACGTGATTTTGTAGCCACACATAGCTATCAAACCCTAACTGATACGTTGAATTATATAGCAAACCT
>JABDBT010000054.1:0-4838 GCA_013288465.1 Bacteroidota bacterium
TACTCAACATCCGTGATTTCGACGCTATTGGCGATGGTAAAACCAAGAATACCGTGGCTATACAGCAATGCATTGACCGTTGTAATGTGCTGGGTGGCGGCGAAGTGATTGTGCCGGAAGGTAACTATCTTACCGGGGCTATACAGTTGCGGTCAAATACCTTATTACGGCTGGAGAAAAATGCTATCATCAGCGGCTCGCCCGATTTTAGCGATTACCCCGTAATGCAGGTACGCTGGGAAGGCAAATGGATACAGGGTTATGCCGGTTTAATTTACGCGGTAGGCGCACAACATATCGGTATAAGCGGGCCGGGAAAAATTATAGGTGATTTTACGGTAGGCGGTCGCCCTTCGGCTGATCATCCGTTGCGCCGCCCTGCCCTTATTGAGCCGATTGATTGTACCCATATTAATTTTGATGGTTTTTCGACAGAATATCATGTAATGTGGTCGATCCATCTTACGTATTGCGATACCGTATCTATTAAAAACCTCACCATCCGCAGTACCGGCGGCAATGGCGATGGTATTGATATCGACTCCAGTAAACACGTTTATATTGACAATTGCGATATTGCTACCGGCGATGATTGTATCTCGCTCAAATCAGGGCGTGGCATGGAAGGCTATACCCTATTGCGTACCACGGAAGATGTGCATATCACCAACTGTACTTTCGCAGATTCTATTTTCGCGTGTATAGGTATTGGCAGCGAAACATCGGGTGGCATACGCAATGTACATATTGAGCATTGTAAGTTCACTTTAGCCAAAACATTCGCGCTGTATATGAAAAGCAATATAGGCCGTGGCGCTTTCATTGAAGATATAACCGTAAATGATATTGAGGTTTCGGGCGCAAAAGGCGGCTTGCTGCGGTTTAATATTACCGGCAGCGGGCTGCAGGACCAGGTACCCGTAACGGGCGATGAGGGCATACCCGCCACTAAAAACTTCAGGTTCAGCAATATTAAGGTTACGGATGTTCCGGTATTGGTTGATGGCGTTGGCATTCATCCACATAAACCGCTGGATGGTTTTGTATTAAACAACGTTACCGGGACTTGTTTAAAGGGGATATCATTGGCAAACATTAAAAACGCCAGGATAAGCAATATAAAGGTTACGGGCTATGCCGGCCCGCTCCTCAGTATTTATAATGTAACCGGTACAGGGCTTCAAGGCGCAACCGAAATGCCTGCTCCAAAACACATTGAACCTTTGCCGCCAAACAATCCGCCTTATCAATTGCATTAACTATAAAACCTACGGTTATGGATCGTTATTTTTTAAAAAGCGTAGCATTAATTGTGGCTTTGGCCGGTTTTTCAACCCGCGTATTTAGCCAGGCCCCTGCTGTAAAACCACCAACGGCAATAGTAGCTGGCATACCCGTAAATTATGATGAAGCCAAAGTAGGCACCTACACGCTGCCTGATGTATTAACATTAAATAACGGCAAAAAAGTTAATGATGCCCAAACCTGGTTAAACACCCGCAGGCCTCAAATAGTTAAACTGTTTGAAACCTACCAGTTTGGCAAAATGCCCGGCAGGCCTGCTTCAATGCATTTTAATGTATTTGATAAAGGCACGCCTGTATTTGACGGGAGGGTTACCCGTAAGCAGGTAACCGTTTATTTTACAACAGACACGGGCGACCATAAAATGGATATTCTCGTCTATCTGCCGGCAAAAGTAACCAAACCCGTTCCGTTACTTTTAATGATCTCTTTTTCGCCCAATTCGAGCATGTCGCCCGATGATGCGGGTGTAAAGCACAGTTATATGTGGACCAAAGACGGTAAAAAAATACCTGCGCCAAAAACCGGCCTGGGCAAATTGGATGTAGAAAAACTAACTTCGAGCGGATATGGGATAGCCACCATTTATTATGGCGATATAGAGCCCGATTTTAAAACAGGCTATAAATATGGCATAAGAGGCTATTATTTAAAACCGGGTATGACCACGTCCGCTAATGACGAATGGGGAGCTATATCGGCCTGGGCATGGGGGCTTAGCCGCGCCATGGATTATTTTGAAACCGATAAACAGGTTGATGCTAAACGGATAGCCTTACAGGGTGTTTCGCGATTAGGTAAAACCGTATTGTGGGCAGGCGCGCATGATACCCGGTTTAAAATGGTGATTGAAAGTTGCTCGGGCGAAGGCGGCGCGGCAATAAGCAGGCGCAATTATGGCGAAAACATCAAGCATATTACCGACACCTCAAGATACTATTACCAATTTGCACCTAATTGGCATAATTATGCCGATGATTTTAACGCGTCGCCGGTGGATGCGCACATGCTGGTAGCTTTAATGGCTCCGAGGTATTTATTAATGCAAACCGGCGATACGGATTATTGGTCGGACCCGAAAGGTGAGTTTTTAGCCGCTGTTGCCGCCGCGCCTGTTTACCAGTTGTTTGGAGAAAACGGCCCGGGAGCAAGCCCGTGGGTTGCCGCAGGCGATACCTCCATAGCTTTTAATCCGCTTGGGTATTATATGCATAAGGGCGGCCATGGAACTGTACCTTCTGATTGGGATATTTATTTAGCTTATTTAAAAAAGTACCTGTAAATAGCATTTGTGGCAAAGCAATTTTTAGTTAAAATTGTACTAAATTTAAATTACCATGGCCTACACTCCCTCCCATAACCGATATAATACTATGCAATACCGCCGATGCGGAAACAGCGGCATCAAACTCCCGGCTATATCGCTGGGTTTATGGCATAATTTTGGCCATGTGGATGCGGAAACCAATTACAGCAAAATTTTGCATTTTGCTTTTGATCATGGCATTACACATTTTGACCTTGCTAATAATTACGGACCGCCGCCGGGATCGGCAGAGGCAAACTTTGGTAAACTGCTAAAGCAGGATTTTGGCAGTTATCGCGACGAGATGATCATTTCGTCAAAAGCCGGTTATACCATGTGGGATGGCCCTTACGGTGATTGGGGGTCGAAAAAATATTTGGTTGCCAGCCTTGACCAAAGCCTGAAACGTATGGAGCTGGATTATGTGGATGTTTTTTATCATCACCGCCCCGACCCCGAAACGCCGCTGGAAGAAACCATGGCCGCGCTTGATCTGATAGTTAAACAGGGAAAAGCGTTATATGCCGGTATATCTAACTACCCGGCTGCTGAAGCTGCAAAAGCTATTAAACTATTAAAAGAAATGGGTACGCCATGCCTTATTCATCAACCCAAATATTCCATGTTTGAACGTTGGGTAGAGGGTGGCTTACTTGATGTACTGGAGCGGGAAGGCGTTGGCTGTATCCCGTTTTCGCCATTGGCGCAAGGTATGCTCACCAATAAATATTTGCACGGCATCCCAAAAAATTCAAGAGCGGCAAGGCCGACCGGCTTTTTACAAGTTGGGCAGATAACGGAGGATAAACTAATACAGATAAACGCGCTGAACGACCTGGCACTGCAGCGCAGGCAAACGCTGGCACAAATGGCACTGGCATGGTTGTTAAAAGACCCAAGAGTTACATCGGTATTAGTTGGGGCCAGCAGCGCCGAGCAATTGGCCGACTCGTTAAAGTGTTTGGATAACGTTGTATTTGGAGATGATGAGCTTAAAAAAATAAACGAAATACTAAAGTAGAAAACCACGCCGACTACCTAACCAAATTGGTTTATGAAATGCTTGTTAATTGTATTGTTTTTTGGGTTTGGTAGCTTTTTGTTTATAGCCGGTACAAAACCTTCGGCGGTAGATACCGATGGGATGGTACTTATTGGTGGCGGCAACTATATTCGTGGTTTGGATAGTGTCCAGTTAAGCAACCTGGTAAGCAGGTTTGACAAACCCGCCTCCTATTTTTCACAGGAATACCCGAAGTTAAGAATGACCGTTGCTACTTTTTATATTGACAAGTATGAGGTTACCAATAAGCAATTCAAAAAATTTATTGATGCAAACCCGCAATGGTCTAAATCAGGGATACCTGATAACCTGCAAAATGGAAATTATTTAAAAGATTGGACAAACAACAATTACCCTAAAGGAAAAGGCAATTACCCGGTGGTTTACGTTTCGTGGTATGCAGCCTTTGCATATACCCGCTGGCTTGGAAAAAGGTTACCATCCGAAGCGGAATGGGAATAT
The DNA here is from genome assembly GCA_013288465.1 of Bacteroidota bacterium. The sequence continues at coordinate 4,137 of JABDBT010000054.1, forward strand.
GCTGCTAAAGAGATGAATGGCTCTTCGGCCTTTTCTTCGGTCTTTTCTTCGGGCAATCAGGAGGCCTATCCTCAAAATTTAGATCTCGCGGAAAAACTTTCGCAACCAGAGCAGGTTGGTAAACACAGGGGCAATAGTTTAGGCCTATTTGATTTGTATGGAAACGTATCAGAGTTTTGTATGGACCGATGGGTGCAGGATGATTATATAATTCGGTCCACTGCTCTAAAATATCCTTTACGTGATTTTAGGGTACATCCTTCTTATGACGGAAAAACAGTTGTCGTTCGCGGCGGCAATTTCAAAAGCGACCCTGTCGATCTACGCGTTACCCGGCGCATAGGTGTCAATATTATAGATTGCGAACCAACTATAGGTTTTAGATGCGCTGCCACCTATATTGGTAACAAAAGCCAGAGATAGCAATATTTGATATAATAGTATTTAATTGATACAAAATTGCCAATATTAAATAGTTGTAAATAACCCAGATAGCTTATTTTTATAATACATTAAACCACCAATCAATTTTGTGGTCATACTGTCATTCAAATCATAAGTCTATGAAGCCAACCATTAAATTTGCCGGCATAACTACCGCGGTACTCATCTCGGTTTTTACTTTATCTTCTTTTTTTAGCGGATATGGTACGGTTAATTACGCATCGTTTTCATTTCCGTACCGCAATGGCGGTTTAACTG